>JAUXXK010000152.1 GCA_030681145.1 Methanobacteriaceae archaeon
GATGCGGATGCTTTAAAAATGGTTGATAAAGAAATAGTTAAAAATTATGAAGATTTGATAATAACGCCCCACATGGGTGAATTTGAAGCTTTTTTCGGCGAAATTTCATCAGTAAGACAATTTGGTCTTCCTGAAAAAATAACTGCATTTCATTCTTTATCCAAACAAATAAAAGGAACAGTTCTGCTGAAAGGTAAGGTAGACATGATTTTTAATGGGGGAAGGTTTCGACTAAATAAAACTGGGAGCCCCGGGATGACTGTTGGTGGCACTGGAGACTGTTTAGCGGGATTAGTGACTGCTTTACGCTCTAAAGGCCATTCTTCATGGGATTCAGCTTGTTTAGCAACATTTATTAATGGCAGAGCGGGAGAATATGCTGAAAAAAAATGGGGATATGGGTTTACGGCTTCACAGATGATTCAATTTTTAAATAAATCCATGATGTATGATTTTTAATAAAAAAATGAATAATTAAATTTAGTATATAATTTAATTAAAAAAATCCCAGAGATTTAGTTATAATTAAAACTCCAACTCCTACTATTCCTCCAAATCCTGCCACAAGAACAGTTAATATGTTAACGGGTATTTCGACAAATGGCAATAAATTTACTATAAATAAAAATATAAATCCCAAAACCATATTAAATATTATTTTAAGACTACCTCTTCCTATTTTTAGCAGCATTTTTATTCCAAATAATCCTAGAGCAATTATAAATGTTCCTATAACAACAAGTACCATCATATCCCATATTTGCATTAAATTACCCTCAAAATTTATTAATTATTGGATATTGATTATTTAAGTGTAATTTGGCTTTAAATTAAATCAATAACCATTATTATCTTTTATATTTTAAATTAGCTATATTCTACTTAAATTGCAATAAAATGATTATTAACCATATTTTCAATTTAATACAATAATAATGGATAATTAATTTAATTAATCTTTTTTACACATTTTATTATAAAATCCAGCTTGCAAAGCATAATGTTTGACCATACCAATCATTTCACGTTGATCCATTGCTTTGTCCTCAAATGAAACTACATCTTGTTTATAAAGGCTGTAAGGCGATTTTCTTCCTATAATACGCATCCCACTTTTATGCAACTTAACTCTTACAATTCCGCTAACTCTACGTTGCATATGGTCAATTATTTGATCAAGATCTTCTCGAAGAGGATCATGCCACATTCCATTGTAAACTAATTCTGAATAGGTTTCACTAATTGTTTCTGCAAATTTTAATTCGCTTCGAGTTAATGTCATCTGTTCCAGAGATTTGTGGGCGGTTAAAATTAGAAATGCTCCTGGAGTTTCGTATATTTCACGACTTTTGAGCCCAATTATCCGATCTTCGATCACATCTACCCGACCGACACCATGCATGCCGGCAATCTGGTTACATTTTTTAATAATTTCCAGTGGCCCCATTTTTTTACCATCAATGGAGATGGGGACCCCTAGCGCAAATTCTATTTCTAGAATTTGTGACTCATCTGGTGCATCTGCACTGGATTTGGTCCAATTAAATGCTTTTTCTGGAGGTTCTATCATTGGATCTTCAAGAATATCTCCTTCGATAGCCCTACCCCATAAATTTTCGTCTATACTGTAAATTTTATCTGAAGGCAAAGGAATACCACAAGATTGTGCATAATCGATCTCTTCACTACGTGTGAGATTTAACTCGCGTATGGGTGCAATTACTTTACAGTCAGACAATGAACGTATTATGGCTTCAAAACGAAATTGATCATTTCCTTTACCAGTACATCCATGTGCAATAGCTTGGGCACCTTCTTTTTTTGCCATTTCAACGATTTTCATGGCAATAAGGGGTCTAGCCAATGCAGTACTGAGAGGATAACCTTCATAAAGGGCGTTAGCTTTTATTGCTCTAAATATGAAATCCTGGGCAAACTCCTCCTTAGCATCTATAGTATAATGTTTATAATTACCTATTCCATTTGCTACAGATGCAGGACGTTCTATTTCTTCTTGAGCTTGTCCTACATCAACACAAGCTGTTACAACTTCCATATTATATTTTTCTTCTAGCAACTTGATGCAAACTGACGTGTCTAGACCACCACTAAATGCAAGGATTACTTTATCCATTTTATCACCTGATGAATATTTATTTTCATTTTAAATAATTAATTAAACTAATAAGACTAACAAAACATTTTAATAAAATAATTTTTTAATTTAAAACCGTAGCTAGCATAAATTTAGAACATTGTTTATAAAATCATACCTATACTGATATATATAATATTGGAATTAATCATTGAAATATATAAAAGCATTAATATATTAATATTTTTCATGTATATCTCTGATGCATGTTTCAAATATATTTATTATAAAATAATTATAGAATATATTTATATAATAATTTCCTAATCTTGAAGTGGTTTTGATGGCATTTTTAGAGGCGATAAAGGATTCAAACGCAAAATTAAAGTTAATATCAACTCACTCTGGAGCTGATATCGAAAATAATCAGACCATTAAAGATCATATCTTTACTGACACTTTAAGCAAAAATATTATCCAATTCGCAAAAAAAGGAATTCCTATTATCGAATTTGGGAAAAAAACTCCTAAAGTAGCCGTAATCTCTGGAATTCATGGTAATGAACTCCCCCCACAAATTGCTTCAATGAAGCTAATTAAAAAATTACAAGGGAAAAAATTAGATGGCACAATTTATATTATTCCATTTGCAGCTCCTATCGCAACCATGAATAATAGTAGATGGTTAGATGGACTTGATCTCAATAGAGCTTCTTCTAATAAAGATTCTATCACAAACCAAATACTTCAATCAGTCCAAAATCTTGAAGTTGATGCGGTTGCGGATTTTCACTCCACAAAATTGCGCAGCAATCCTGGAAGAGAAAGTGTTTTTTGCACCAAAAATCCCTGCAAAGAAAGTTTAGAGATAGGTACTTTTATCACGAAAAAAACTTCATCAGAGTTAATATGCTACGATACTGCCGGTAAAATGTATAAAGGAGCGTTAGAGGATGAATTTAATATTAAAGGTATACCTGCAGT
>JAUXXK010000136.1 GCA_030681145.1 Methanobacteriaceae archaeon
GGAGATTACCATTTTTTATATCTACACTGACCACTATACGATTCTGGGGAAATTTTTCAAATATGGCTTTAAGTTCATCAAGGCTATTCAAAGTTTCCGTGGCCACTATAATCTTATGGGCAAAGTCCAAGGCAAATTCAAAGCTTTTGAAATCTTTGACTCCCCAATCCAGCATTACCGGTAATATATGATTTATTTTCTGAACCAATTCCAGATTAGAACCTTTTTTTTCAATTGCATCCAGATCTGCCACATAAATCTGCCGTGCCCCTTGCCTTTTAAGCCCGCTGGCAATCTCCACAGGATCTGGAGAAGATGAATAAACACTTTTTAAAGGTTGATAAGTTTCCCTATGGCCGGACTTTCCAGACACCGCCATTGCTGACATCAAATCCAGAACCGGTATTATCTCCATCATATTCCATAGTTGGTTTTCATGTTAATTAAAATTTGGTTTCAATAATGATTTAATAAATAATCTAAAAAAAATAATAGTTTAGTTAAATAAAAATATTTCAAATAATAGATTTAGAAAAAATAAAAAAGCAGAGAATATTATAGGGGATGTCAGGTTCCACCCTCTATCATAATGAGTTTGCCTGTTTTGGGATCTTTATAAACTTGTCCCATCTCCACATATCCCTGGCCTGAACCAGAAGAAGTTTCGGGTGTGTTATTAAGTTCATTTCCCTGATTAAGTTCTACTGCTTTTTTCATAGCTTCCATAGTTTCCTGTCTCTCTTGGGGCGACATATCCGAGAAAACAACATTCTGCATATTCCAGGACATCACCAGGAAAATTAAAAATCCTACAGCCAGTACCAGCATAGCATCTACCAGATTGGCGGATCCTGCAGTGGGGTCTTCTTCGCCCATATTAGAAAGCATTCGGCGTTTGAATCTTCTCACCATATTTCATAACCTCCAGAACAGAATCCACTAATGTATCCAGGTTGGAAATGTATTCTTCGTACCATCTTCTTCTTATCTTAGAAACAACGTAAGCAATACCTCCTGCAGCCAGTCCAACCACAGTAGTATCAAATGCTATGATGATTGCTTGGGCCAAGGTATTAATATCTCCAGATCCTAGAGCAGCTAATCCCGGACCCATAGGTATTAATGTGCCCATTAGCCCGAGAGTAGGTCCTAAACGTGTTACAATATCAGTTTTTTCAATACCCTTCATGGCTTTAAGTTCTTCATTTTCTACTAGTTTGCGGGCCAATGCTTCCCTTGAATCTGGACCCATATTTACAGTATTGGCCAGATCAATTAGAATATTTTTTTGGCCTTGTGGAATTCCACTTCCCTCCACAACTTCCATTATCCTCTCAGGAGTAGCAGGATTAGAAATAGCTTTAATAATGTCCTCAATTTCTTGAGGAGTGGTTTTAATACGGCCGGAATATTCTGAAATCATCCCTCCAAAATTTATTATAGCGTAAGCCATGAACAATAAAAGACCTACAATTACTGGAATCAAAAGACTGGTGGCAATTACATGCAAGGCACTGCCTAACATTTCACTGCCTGGAACTGCTACCATAAAAATCACCTCTTATTACTGTTTATCTTTGAAATCTTGCAAATAAAATATGAAATTATCAATTTTTTTTTAAAATTAAATAAATTACCCTTTTAAAACCATTCATTTTTCGATTAATGTGCTTCTTTTTTTATTTAAAAATACTCCTAATACTACTAGCCCTAAAGTTCCCAGCAATGCCAGTACCATAGTAATAATAGATGGTATATCCATCGGAGTCATTTTTGTACTTAAAACTGAATTGATATTAGGGAGTACTATAGCCGAAACCATGAAATAAAGTCCTGCAAATAACATGAAATTTCCTAAAAGAACAGGATATGGTTTTTTTACAAATTTAACTATTGCACCAGACCCTAAATAGAAAATCGTTATAAGTATCATTAAAAACAATGCTGAATACTGACCAATAGTGGCAGCAGAAAGACCAATTAACGGCGAAACAATAACAATTACTGCAATAACTGCTCCAAAACAACAAGGGCAAGGGGCAATCATGGCCATACAGGTTGCTTTAGCTGTATTTTTTTGATTCTGTTTCCATTCACGAATAGTGTGAAATCCTGCATACATAATAACAGTAGCCATAATTATGGTGATAAATGTTGCATACTGGGTAAAAAACCCTTGGATGGAAGACATATAAGCACTGGCCAGAGTGGTAAGTGCTAATATTCCTAATCCATATCCTGCAATGATTAAAGCTGCTATTTTTTTATTCAAGCCTGCAAATCCCATTGCCAGACCTATTTTTATTCCAAATACTAGTAAGACAGATAATACTCCCATCTGCCATAATAAACTAACAATATCCATACTTTCACCTTGATAAAAAC
>JAUXXK010000164.1 GCA_030681145.1 Methanobacteriaceae archaeon
TAATGCCGAGTTTGGCAGGCACATTGTCTACGGCGTCAATCACATAGTCTAGCTTGGCATGTAGAGGGTCGTTATCCATGCCGGGGCGATAAAACAATTGCTTAGGATAAACAACTGCCTGAGGGTTAATTTGTTTAACTCTTTCAGCCATGATATCAACTTTTACCATGCCGATGGTGCTCTCTAGGGCATGCACCTGCCTATTGATGTTGGAGATACACACCTCGTCATAGTCTACTAAAGTAAGTGTTCCCACACCGCACCGTGCCAAAGCCTCAACTGCATATGAGCCTACGCCGCCGACACCAAATACGGCCACATGCGACCTTGCCACTATATTTAGTCCTTCCTCTCCAATTAAAAGCTCAGTGCGGGAAAATCGATGTGTCATCAGGCAGCCCCCAATATCCTAAGAAATATAACCCTTGTCCAAAAGAGGAGAATCGCTCTCAGCTCTTATAACATTCCTTCCACAGTTGCACATATGCTTCGGCGTGAGCAATTCTTTTTTGCAGCTCGCTCTCCGGTAACGTTCGCACAACTTTTCCCGGCACACCGATAACTAAAGAATGCGGCGGCACAATCATGTTCTCCTTCACTAAAGAGCCCGCCCCAATTATCGAACCCTCGCCAATAATAGCACCGTTTAATATTATTGCCCCCATGCCAACCAGCGCGTAGTCGAGAATGGTGCAACCATGCAAAATAGCCCCATGCCCAACTGTGACAAAGCTACCAATAGTTAGAGGAGAGTATTTGTCCACATGTAACATAGAGCCGTCTTGAATATTGGTGCTTTCGCCGATAGTGATATCGTTCATATCTCCTCTGGTGACAGAATTGTACCAAAAGCTAGAGTTGCTTCCAGCGGTTACTCGGCCAATAATTTGAGCGCTTTCCGCTATGAATACATCTTTAGCAAGTGATGGTTTTCCTATCCCTAAATCTTTAATCATCAAGCCCACTCCCTACATGCAGATAAATTACAATTTCATTATACAGGCCTTTCTTTAAGTATGTCACCGTCAAAATAAATCCGTTACACGAAGGAAATTTAATCGTCGCTGGGGAATAGTGAGAAAGAAACTATGAGCAGTGAAGTTGTACATGGTACACAGAACACGGCACATCCGTTGTCTAAACTGTCCCTTGTCGCCTGCCTGCCGCAGGCGGG
>JAUXXK010000166.1 GCA_030681145.1 Methanobacteriaceae archaeon
AATTCTATTAAAAATTATTTTTAAGGGGAAAAAGAATGATTCTTCAAGTTTTAGGTGTATTTAATACTAAAAACAAAAAGGAAAACTCATTAGAACAAAATCTTTTGAGACTAGATGAATTACAGACAGAGAAATTTAACCTACTTATAAATATCGGGACCCTTTATTTTGAATTAGAAAACATCAAAGATTGTTTAGATTATTATGAAAAAGCCCTAATAATGGCCATGAATATTAAAGATGATGAACTACAAGCTTTTGTTTTAGATGCCATGGGAGATGTTTATCTAAACGATGAACAAATAATAAAAGCTTTAGAATATTATAATGAATCCTTGCGTATTTATTCTTTAAAAAAATCTCCGCTGGTGGAAGAGATTTATGATAAAATCCATGAAGTAGAAAAAGCTAAAGAAGAAGTAGAAATGGCCGAACTAGAAAAAATGAGAATAAAAGCTTCTTCAGATTTAGAAAATAATTATGATGATTATTTAAATAAAGTAGAATCCAGACTGGATATTATTATTAAACAAGTGGAAGCAATATCAGTATACGAAATATATATGGATGATGAAGAACCTTTGATTCCCCTAAAGGAAGCTTTAAAAATATCTAAGGAAATAGGAGACAAAAGTGGGGAAGCAGCTCTACTTTTGATGATAGGAAATGAAAATCTAAAAACAAAAGATTATGATAAAGCATCTAAAATCCTAGAAAAATCAATAGAAAAATTTAATGAACTGGAAGATGAAAATGGAGTGGCTAGTTCCATGATCGTTTTAGGAACTACTAATTTCATGAGAAAAGATATTGATGGAATTGCAAAAAATTTCAGAAAGGCAGTAGGAAAATTTCAGCAGTTAGAAAATAAAAATGCAGAATCATTAGCAATTGAAATTTTAAATACATTATATAATGCTTAATATTTGCAAATTAAACTACATAATTCTATTTTTAACAAATATTATCCTTTACTTGAAAAAAATAATTTTTCTATTGAAAATAAAATTTAAAGTTTATATATTTAATAATTAAAATGGATCCAATGGTAAAATGAATGCCAGAACAATACCTAACGCTCCAAAAAAGATGCCGATTAACCATACTATTAAAACTACATTTTTTTCGCTCATTGGTCTTCTCAAAATCCATCGAATTAAAGATTTGAACCCTTCCGGAGGAGCCTGAAGTCTTCCATCGTGCCCAATTGTAGTAGGTTTGTGGTTATGTCTTTCCACCACTCCTGCACTGTAAAATTTCAAAGCAGAATCAATTAAATTAGGCAAAAGAACAACAAGAGCAATTATTTTTACTCGGCCTATAAAAGCCACCGATGCTATAGTAGCCCCAATAATTAAAGTACCCACATCTCCAGGAAATACCCTGGAAGGGTGTCTATTATACCATAAAAATGCCAAAAGAGCACCTAACATTGCAAAAGTAATTATAGAAACATCATACTTTCCCATGATAATACAAGAAGCTGTCAAGGATATCATGGCTATAACTCCCAGGCCTGATTCAATCCCATTTAGTCCAGCCAACATATTGGTTAAATTTGATGCAATTGAAACAGAGATGGGCATCAAAATAATATATAAAATTCCAACTTCTGGTGGAGCCACCCATATAAGAGGTAATCCCGCCAAAAATAGTAAAATTAGTTTTTCTTTAGATGATAATTGAATCAGATCATCCACCATCCCCACGATTCCAACCAGCAATATTACCAGTAGCGTAATAGTCAACTCAAATTGAAGAGCAGGAAATGTGTAAATTCCCATGAACATTCCAATAGTGAATCCAAAAAGTATTCCAATACCACCCATCTCAGCCACTAGTGGTTTGGAGATTTTGTGGATATCCTTTCCCACAACATTAGCCCCCTCCAATTTATTAATAAGTCTGGGCATGACCAAATAAGTAGTGAAAAATGCAAGTAATCCGCATAATGCAGAAACTAATAAAATTGTAGAATATCCTATTGAATTGAATGCCATTAGATCACCGGAAATGTTATAAAATAATTGATTCATTTTAAAATATAATAAACTGTTCTTAAGGGAATATGAAGCTTTTCAGATATTTGTTTTTTAGAAGCTCCTTTTTTTGCCATTTCTCTAACTTTTAAATGCATATTACGAGAATATTTAGATTTACGACCTTTTTTTAAGGTTAAATCTCTATTTAAATAGTAAATAGATTTAAGAGGTATTTTCATCTCTTTAGAAATTTCTTTTGGTGTTTTGCCACCTTTTAAAAGACTTTTAATAAGAAAAATATCCTTTTCCTGGTATTTTTTTGGACGGCCTTTACCAGCTCTGGGTTCTACTTCGATACCTAATTCTTTAAGAGCATCCAAATATTTAGGGGAAGTCCTTTTATACAAACTGGCAGGACAAGTTATTTTCTTTAAATCAGGATATTTTTCTAGTACTTCCATTATCTTTCGGGAAGTTAAGGGTTGATTTATATGAACCTTCTCCAATGACATAAAATCACTAAAATAGTTTAATTTTTGTTTATATTAAATTTGTTTATTATCAGATTAATAAAGCGGCGGGCATTATAATCTAATATTTGAAAAAATAATATTTAACTTTGTATTAATTACTTAATTTTGTATTCCGATAAGATATTAAAGTTTCTAATTTAAAATATGAATAAAAAATATTCATTTTTTAATCATTTCCATGAATTTCTTTGCCTTTTTAGTGGACGGTTTTCCCATAGTTTGTATATTGGCTTTTTCAGTTTCAATATCCTTAACACTAACTGAAAAAATGTTAGAACATAGATTAATATCCATTTCAGATTCTAAATTAACAATAGCAGCACCAAATGCTGAATAATTTGTTTTCATATTTAATCCTTTCATTTTTTGTTCAATTTCGAATTTCTTGGTAATAA
>JAUXXK010000179.1 GCA_030681145.1 Methanobacteriaceae archaeon
ATATGCAATGCCCAGTGGAGGGGCCACCACACCAATGAATTTATATTTAGAATTGGTATGTGGTGGGTTAATCAAGGTTACTTTCATCTAATTTACCTCTTAAATATTTAATATTACTTAAATAACGGTAAAATCAGTGAAATATATATTTTGAACCTATAATTGGCCTTAAAGGAATTAATGATAAAATAAATGATAATAATTAATAATAAATCTAAATTATTTAAATGATGAATATTATTAGGTGTTTATTTCAACATACATTAAATCCCTAATATTTTTCATTTTTGTTAACAGACTATAAAATTTATATTAATCAGGTAACAACTTAATCATTATGAAAGAGTGATTATTATATGTTTATTTTTAAGAAATAAATATTTTATCTAATTGATATAAATAGTGGATTACTTTTAAAAAAATAAAGATAACTGTATAATTATATAAAATAAGGATAGTGATTATCATGAGTGAATGGGTAGAAGTCAAAAAAGAAGAAGAGAAAAAAGAAGAAATTCGAGTATGGGAACCCGTGACTACCGGAGAATCCGTCCAGGGAAAATACATTGATCTGGAAGAGGATGTGGGCCAATTTAAGAGTAGGAGATATACCGTTCGCCAGGAAGATGGTGAAATTAAGATATGGGGTTCCACAGTTCTGGACAGCCTCATGAAAGAGGTTCCTCTAAATCGTGAAGTAAGGATAACATTTAATGGAACCCAGCCATCAAAAAGTGGTCGTAACCCATGGAAGGATTACAAAGTGGAGTTCAAACCAGTTTAAATCATTTCTCTTTTAATATTCTCTTTTTAAAATTAAAGATAAAAATTAAAATTTTTTTTTATATAACTATTACCTTAAAAGAATAATTTCAGGCCTTAAATATGATAAAAGTACGGTATATACATTAAAATAACTAATTTTCAATAATAGAAATAACAACACATCAACTCTAAAAATAACTAATTTTCAATATTAAATAATTATTATAGTCCCTATTTTATTTAAAAAAAAAAATAAAAAAATGTTTATTTTTTAAATGGTATTATTATTCCACCACAGACAACCATGATAGCCATTAATAATAACCAAATAGGCATTCCAGTATTTTGCATTGGAACTCCGTGTCCATTATCGGATCCAGACTGAGCATTGATAATTACTGCCTCTATATTGCTATTGAGGTTAGGATCATATGTATCAGTAGACAATGTTGGCTGCAAGACATATCTGCCGGATTCTAGGACTTTTACCACCAGATAGAGATATGGATCTCCTACTGGTACGTTTCCTATGTTCCAGGTTATTGTTCTTGTAGCTTTGTCGTAGGTAAATGTACCTTGATCCACGTTGGCTTTAACAAATTCCATACCTTTTGGTATTTTGAGGACGAAAACCACATTTTCAGCAGTATCCGGACCACGGTTACCAACTTTAAAGGTTATGGTTATACTTTCTCCAACACTTGGGTTGTTTTTGCTAGCCCAGCTTTTGACATATAAGTCGGCTTGGGGAACTTTTAAGGTTCCAGTTGCAGTTGATGCTATGTAATAGTCATCTCCTAGGAAATCTACTTGAATGTTGTACGTACCTCCGTTCAAGTTGATAAAGTAGGATTTATTGGCTACTCCATTAATATCAGTAACTGCACTTCCAGCATTAACTCCATTAACCAGGAAATTTACTGTTCTTCCAGCTAATAAATTACCATATTGGTCTTTTAAAGTAGCTATTAAATTAACAGTTTTTCCTTTGTTTCCTATGACATTGTCAACCATTATTTCAGTGGTTGCTTTAGCCACAGTCAAGTCATTGGTTCCAGATGTAGGATTGTAGTTGTCATTACCAGCAAACTCAGCAGTAATAGTGTAAGGACTACCAGCAGGATTATTAGTGATAGGAGTATAGGTC
>JAUXXK010000182.1 GCA_030681145.1 Methanobacteriaceae archaeon
TTTGCTAGCAATAACCGTAAATATAATAATCATTTTTTTATAAGAAAATTATTATGATAGATAATCTTCTCGGGTAATGGCATATAATGCTTTATTATATATATTTTCATTTTTTATAACACTTTTTCTAAGAATTCCTTCTAAAATGAAGTCATTATTTTCCAAAACCTTTCGAGAGGCAATATTGTGATCAAAGGGGGTAGAAAATATTCTTTCCAACTTTAAATCATGGAAACCATATTTTAATAGTCCGCCCAAAGCAGAAGAAACAATACCTTGACCCCAATAGTCTTCTCCTAACCAATAACCTGCTTCAGCTGATATTTTTTCTATATCTTTTCCAATGACCAGCCCAACACCTCCAACCGCTTTCCCATTTAGAGTTATGGCGAAATTATGAGTGTATTGATCACTATCAACAATTTTTAACCATTCTTTTCCTTTTTTTAGGGTGTAAGGATTAGGAAAACTATCTCTCATATTGTCTGCTATTTTAGGGTTATTGGCATATTTAACTAAGTTTGGAATATCTGAAATTTCCCATTTCCGCAATACACATTTTTTACACTTAATTATCATTATTATCCCATTATAATTTTAAAAATAAATTTTAGATTATTAAGAGTTTTTTTAAAATATTAATCAAATTTCGATGTTTTTTACTAATAACAATAATATCCACTATTTTGTAAAATTTTATTAATAATGCTAAATTATTATATATTGTCTTTTTACGATTATTAATTATATCTGAAAGTCCTATAGGTGTATTGTAGATTATATGAGAAATTATTTAATTATAAAAATCTAGATTTATATTTATTCAATTATCAATTATATTCATTTTAATGGGTGATAAAATGGAATTTCCAATAAATAGAATGCGTCGCTTAAGAAAAAGTCCACAAATAAGAAATATAATGCGAGAAACAACCTTAAGGAAAGATAATTTTATTTATCCAATGTTTGTAAAGGAAGACCTTAAAAAAGGCCAAATTGAGCCCATTAAAACTATGCCTGGAGAAAATCGATATTCTTTAAGTTCTGCTGTTGAAAAAGCTAAAATTCTGGAGGAAAAAGGCCTTTCATCCATTTTATTATTTGGAATGCCATCTAAAAAGGATGATTATGGATCATCTGCTTTTGATCCCAATGGAATTGTTCAAAGGGCAGTAAAACAGATTAAAGAAGAAACTGACTTGGT
>JAUXXK010000193.1 GCA_030681145.1 Methanobacteriaceae archaeon
TCAGTAAGAATAATTATATATATGTTTATTATACTGCTGAGAACTTCAACCGCATTTCACGATTTACATTAAAAGAAAAATTGGAAAATGAGACGGTTTTAATAGATAAAATTCCTTCATCTTCCATTCATGACGGAGGAAGACTTAAATTTGGCCCCGATGGTAATTTATACGCTACCACAGGCGATGCGGGCCAAAAAAATCTGCCCCAAGATGTAAATTCGTTGGCTGGAAAAATATTGAGATTGAATAAAGATGGAACCATACCTGAAGATAATCCTTTTAATAATTATGTATGGTCTTACGGCCACAGGAATCCACAAGGGCTCACCTGGGGTAATAATAATATAATGTACTCTGTAGAACATGGTCAGCAAAGAAATGATGAGGTGAACATCATTACAAAAGGCGGTAACTATGGTTGGCCTGTAGAAGAAGGATCAAATGTAACTGGCAAATATGAAAATCCTTTAATTTACTACACTAATTTTACACTAGCTCCATCAGGAATGGCATTTTTTCAAGATAAGTTGTATATAGCTGGACTTAGGGGAAATAAAGTTAGGAAGATAGTGCTAGATGAAAGTGGCCAGAAATTGGTTAGTGAAGTGGAACTGTTTACTAACCTGGGCCGTATAAGGGACGTAGTGGAGCACAATGGTTATTTGTATGTCAGTACTAGTAATTATGATGGAAGGGGCGTTCCCAAAATAAATGATGATAGAATATTTAAAATAAAGATTAATTAATGGTTATAAGAATTATCTTAAAGAATTTATTTATCATTTCCATTATTATGATGAATTAAATTCTTCATGGGTGATGATTTTTTTCCCTTCAGCAGAGGGAACTACTTCTAGTTCGCCTCCTTCAAAGCCCAGATCAAATTCTTTTCCATCCATCAACATATGCATAAACACTCCCAGTGACGAAACTTCAGAATGTGGCTGGGTGGTAACTGACACGTTCCAGTCTGCGGCTTTATAAACTGGTGTAGGTACTCTTGATCCTCCAACCACCACCAACTTATCTTTAGTGCTTTTTTGAATATCTTGAACGGTTTCTTGAACGGGGGTGCCGTACATGGTGAGATGTATAACTTCTCCTCCGTTTTTTTGCCATTCTTCGATCAAATTATTCCAGTTTTTTTGATAGGAAACATTAAAAGATCCTCCCCACCTTTCCCGCACGTCTTGCACATTTTCCATTAGTTTTTTATCTCTTTCTCCACTTAAAATCACTTCATTAGCGCCAAACGCCCTTGCAGTTAGACAAACATGGGTGGTGATCCTAGCGTCTCTTCTTCTTCTATGATCCAATCTTAAAACACTGATATTCATAATTAACAAGTCCCTATAAAAAATAATTTTGGATTAATTTTATCTTATCTAATTTAACTATTTGAACTAATTATATTTTTATCTTATATTCCATTACAAAATAGATTTTCATTGAATTAATTTTTATATGATAATGAAGTTTAAAATATAAAAATAATTTTTATTATAAAATTAAACCCATATAAAAGCTATTAACATAGCCAAAAATGATGTCATTCTAGCAAACTCATTAGATGCTCCTAAAACGTCTCCGGTAGCATATTTCATGTTAAATTTAACAGAAATGGCTATAATTAAACCACCTAATATGCCACCAATAATCCCAATTAGCCCTGTTAAATTCAGGGTTGTGAATCCAATTATGGCTGTTATAATGGTAATTAAAACAAATTTGGGAAAATTTATGGCTTCTATAAAATGTCGTCCGGTTCCATTACCAATTGGTGTTGATATAAGACAGCAACCTACCAGGCCCATTTTCGCGGATACTTCTGAGATAGATAATACTAAGATGATATTAATCAAAGGTAATGATGAAATAGAAAATATGCTTGCTACAGTTATAATGGCTACAATAAAAAACAGTGCGATTCCACCGGTTCCGATTCTTAAATCCCGCATAATTTCTATTTTTTTCTCAGGAGTTCCATGAGCCATTAATGCGTCTCCTAAGTCTATCAATCCGTCTAAATGGTGGAAACCAGTAAAGAATATGGCAAAGCTGTAAACTAGAGTCGCAGTAACTAATGGTGGAAACATCAATAAATCTGATGAAAGCATACCCATCATGCCTACTAATACTCCAATGATCCCCCCAATTAATGGCCACATCCAAGTGTATCTTGCCATTTCCTCAATACTTGTATGAATATTTAGGGGCAGTATGGTTGAAAAGGATATAAGTCCAACCATCCCCCTATACCATACATAATTTTCCTGTCGTTTAAGACTTTTACTGAAACTACTTGCTCTAAGAGATTTTTTGTCCAGCCTTTTATTGTCTTTTTTCTTCAACATTTCATCATCCGGGCACTCTTTTAAAAATAATATAACAATGATTTTTAAAATTATCCAATTTTATTCAATAATTGCATTGATTAATTATTTCTCTTTTATTCTTCAAATATTTTGGACATGCAACCTGCAATTAAACCTGCAATTATATCATCAACCATAGGTCCTAAAGTACTTATAATCCCTGGTTTTTCTTCATCATATCTCTTGAAATTGAATGTAGCTTTTGTTCCAGCTATCTGGTTTGAAATTGCGATTCCAAGAACTTCGTCTGTGTATAAATACGCAGGATCATCATCCACATTAACTTCACATACTCGATAATTTTGAAAAGAATCCTCTACCTGGAAAGCAGCCATTAAAAGAGCAATTACATTAAGATCTTCCAAAGATTTCAGAATTTGGGATTTTAATTTATTTTTTAATGTTTGATTAACTTCTACTCCTACACAGAGTTCTAATCCAGCATCCACCATACTTTCAATTGTCAATCCATGATCATTGATGTAATCTAAAATTCCTAAAGAAAAATCTGATTTTTCAAAGACTTCATTTAATGAATCAAATACAAAATTGTTTATGGAATTCAAAAGATCATCAATTATAATATTCTGGTGGTTTAAATCATTGGAATTACAGGAATGATGCAAATTTTCAGAATCTTCAGAGAATGGACATGCTACTATAATGGAACTGGATTTTATTTTTAAGTTTCTTTTATAAAGGGGTATTCCAGTATTTTCTAAAACAAAATTCTTAGCTTCAAGAGCAGCTTTAAAACATTTTAACAGATTTTCCGATGATAATGGTTGATTTATAATTAGTATAAATTCCGGATCTGGAATATTTTTAGGATATTCTTTTAATTTTTTTAAATTATCAGTAATTTTTTCCTTTTTAAACTTTTTAAAACCAGTAATCAGGTTTAAATTACCAGAACATTTTATATAGATCTCTTCTACATTTTGGCTGCTAATTATCCCTGATGAAGATCCAAAAATATTTATATTATTGCAATAGTCATCAAATTCTTTTAAAAGTTCTTTTTCATTTATTTTACATTTATTTTCTGTAAATAGGGATGTATAAAAAATATTTTCAACTTTTTTCATGCCAGAACCGATATTACAAATGCCAATAGTGGAAAAACCGTTTTCCCGATTTATCAAAATAAAATCTGAACTTTTATGAGTTTTTGAGCAGGATATGTTTATTTCTGCGAAGTTTTTCATTACATCACCAATATTATATAATGTTGCTAACATATTTAATAAAAAGGTGGTATTAATGAAAGTTCATCTTCGCGTTTTTGTTGAAGTGGAAAACTTGGGTAAGATAATGAATATATTATATTATAAAGGAGTGACTGGATTTTATATTGTTGAATATAAAGGAATATCTCCTCAAGAATGGGAAGGATTTTCTATTAAAGAAGACCCTAAATCTGCCATATCTGTTATAAGGGACTCAGCTCGAGATGCTATTCTGGTATGCTCTGTACTAAATGAGGAAATGGTGGATCCAATCATATCTGAAATTGCTGAGACCATGGAAAATGAAAGGTACACTATTGTAGAAGTTCCCATCCGAAGGATAGTTGTAAATTCTCCCAAGTGATATAATTATAAAATAATTATAAATTATTTTTTAAAGATTTATTTGCTTATATTAATTCTTATTTTTCTAATTTGAATTCAATGAATACATTAATATCCGGAATTATTGTTTATTTTTATTGATTTAAAGAATATATTGGTCTCTTTAAGAAAATTTTATTATTTGTTTCATCAAATAATTTATTAAATTCTTTTATAGAATATTATATTATTATTAATTTTATTGTAGACCATAATTAATTGGAGAGAAACATGGTAGTAATAATCGATCCTCAAACAGCGGGAATTTCAGGAAATATGGTAGTGGGTGCCTTAATTGATTTAGGGGCTCATAAAAAAAAAGTCGTGGAGGTCATGGAGCATTCTGCATCTTTTTTCGGGGGGGCAGATGTTAAAGTATCTTCTGTTAATAAGGCAGGAATCCAGTCTACTTATGTGGATGTGAAATGTGATGATATTTCATCCATTAAATATAATGACTTTTTAAAAAGACTAGAAAATATCAAGCTTGAACTTTTGGATGAACAGACTATGGCATTTGCTAGGGCTATTTTCCAAAGAATAGCTCAATCTGAATCTCAAATACATGGGGTGTCATTGGATAAAATACACTTCCATGAAGTTGGTGCTGCTGATGCAGTAGCTGATGTTATTGGATCGGCTTTCTCTTATTTTTATTTAAATTTTGATAAAGAAGTTGTATATGGTCTTCCTACTGCATTAGGTGGGGGGTCTAAGATATCTTCGCATGGTAGAATTCCTATACCTTCTCCTTCGACACTAGATATTTTAAAGGGTGCACCAAGTTTCGGGGGTCCAGTAAATAAGGAACTCACTACTCCTACCGGATCTGCTATTTTAATGACCATGGCTGAAAATTTTCAGGATTTTTATCCTCCTTTTATACACCAAATCACGGGATATGGTGCGGGAAAGATGGAACTTGATTTTCCTAATGTTTTAAGAATTAGTCAAGGGTTAAGTGAGGTCAAACAAGATAAAATAGTTTTACTGGAGACAAATATCGATCATTTAAGTGGTGAGGTAATGGGTCATATATTTGAGAGACTGATGAAGGACGGGGCTCTGGATGTTACCATTGTTCCAACTATAATGAAAAAAAACAGACCGGGTCAACTATTAAGAGTATTATGCAAATCTAAGAACTCAGAAAATGTTCTTGATTCTATATTCCGGGAAACTGGCACTTTGGGTGTTAGAACTTTTCCTCAAGTTCACCGTAGTATTCTGGATAGGAAAATCATTCCTTTAGAAGTTGATATTAATGGTAAAAGAAAAATAAGATTTAAATTAGGATTAATGGGTTCTAAAGTTGTGAATTCCAGAGTGGAATATGAAGATGCCCGAGTTGTTTCTGAAGAAACGGGTATTCCACTTAAAGACGTTATGAAGATGGCTAACAATGCTTTTAAGGATTATTTAAATCGAAAAGAGGATTAATAAGTAACTGTTTAGATATTTTAAATTTTAAAGAATTTATAAATTATAATGAGGATATTTTTATGTCAGATAAACCAAAAGCAATTTCCGTACTTTCAGGTGGATTGGATTCTACTGTGGCAACATCTTTTTTAAATGATGAACTTGAAATCCATGCTTTAACATTTGATTATGGTCAAAGAAGTGCTCAAATTGAAATTAAATCTTCAAAAAGAATCTGTAAATCTTTGGGGATTAAACACACGGTCATAGATTTACCGTGGTTGGGTAATCTTGGAAAATCCTCTCTCACAGTTCATGATGATGAAGTTCCTCAATTAAAAAGAGATAAACTGGATGATAAAGAAACATGTGATGAAACAGCCCGAAAAGTATGGGTTCCTGGTAGAAATGTTGTATTTACTGCTATTGCTACGGCTTTCGCAGAGGCAGAAGATGCAAAAATAATTATTGTAGGATGGGACTTGGAAGAAGCAGCCACTTTCCCAGATAATTCCCGAAAATTTTTAGAATCCTTTAATAAGACCCTTAAAATAGGAACTTTAGATGGAGTACAGATTGAGGCTCCAGTAATAGACATGGATAAAAAAAAGATTGTTCTAATTGGTAAAAAAGTTAATGCCCCTATGGAACTAAGTTACTCGTGTTATATGGGGGAAAAAGAGCACTGTGGTGTTTGTGAATCTTGCATGAGGAGAAAAAGAGCATTCGAAATGTCTGGAATTATGGATAAAACAGTTTATAAATCCTAATTTTAAATATACCTAATTTAGATGTGTTTGAATATAAAAAAAATGGTTATTATTTATTTAATAACCATCAAGTAATCCCCGGTATTAACTGTATCTCCTTCTGCTATGAATATTTTTTTAACGATTCCAGAGTGTTCAGTTTGAATATCATTTTCCATTTTCATGGCTTCCACCACGGCCACAACATCTCCTTCCACGACTTTATCGCCAGGATTAACTTTTAACTTGAGAATCATTCCTTGCATGGTGGATTCAACACCTCCTTCTATAGGGCCGACAGGTTCACTGTTCCCATTTTCAATGGCCATATATCCAGTAGGAACCACTTTTACTTCGAATTGATCTCCATCAACTTCTACACTATACTCTGTAGGTATGGATGAGATATCACAGGAACTATTATTTTCTATTGGGGGGGCCAAAGGCTCTGCTTCTGCTTCTCCTTTGAGGAATT
>JAUXXK010000199.1 GCA_030681145.1 Methanobacteriaceae archaeon
TATTCCTATATTCTATAAAGAATTGAACTGTTTTTTTTTTTTTTCTGCAGATGATATGAGGTATATTCATAGTATATTAAACTGTTTTTTAGAAAAACTCTATGGGTGGGAATACCATCTTCTCTTCTTTTTAGACTAATTGTAATCTTATTTTCACTAATACGAATTGAATCTACATTAAAATCTTTTATACTATAACTATAAGTTTTTCCCTGCAAATCTTTTATTTTAACCCATTTTATGGTCATTTAATCACCATATTAATAATATATTATTCGATGCTGAAATGATATTATTTGATATTATATATTCATGATTCTTTATTGAAATTATTGTCTGTTTAATAGTAAATTTTATACACATTTAATTGAAATAACATTAATATGAATGATGGTAAATGTGAAATCCAGCAGGCTAATGAGGAATCTGTAGAAGAGGTACGTGTACAGATGCTGGGTGAAAATTTGATTATTAATATAACCAATGTCTTTAAGGCTGTGGGAGATCCTACACGTTTAAAGATATTATATGCTCTTTCTAAAAAACCGCTATGTGTATGTGACTTGGCACTACTTTTAGAGATGGAACACTCCGCCATATCTCACCAATTAAGGGTTTTAAGGGATAAAAATCTGGTTAAATTTAAAAAAGAAGGTAAAATGGCCAGATATTATCTTAAAGATGAACATGTGGTTATCTTAATTAAAATGGCTGTAGAACATGCTGAAGAAAAATAATAAAAAAATAAAATTTGGAAAATTTATTCTTTTTTAGGTTCAGAATCTTTGAATAATTCTCCTATTCCTGCTATGGAACCCAAAACTCCAGAAGTTTCTAGAGGTAAAAATATTTTGGTGGCATTTCCATCAGCAACTTTTTGCAGAGCTTCCAGATACTTTACTGCTAGAAGGTCATTGGTAGGGTTACCGTCATGTATGGCATTGAAAACACTGAGTATTGCCTTTGCTTCACCTTGGGCAATGGCAATAGTCTGATATTTGTCAGCATCTGCAACTTTTTTAATGGCCTCGGCTCTCCCTTCAGCATTTAAAATAGCGGACTGCTTGTCACCTTCAGCTTTTTTGATTTGAGATTGTTTATATCCTTCAGCATCTAAAATAGCAGCTCTTTTCATTCTTTCAGCTTTCATCTGTTTGGACATGGCATCTACAATATCTTTAGGAGGTTCAATCCTCTGAATTTCCACTCGAACTACTCGAGTACCCCATTTATCAGTTGCTTCGTCCAAAACTTCTCTTAATTGGCTGTTAATCATTTCTCGGGAAGTAAGGGTCTGATCTAGCTCTAAATCCCCTATTATGTTCCTTAAATTGGTTTGGGCAAGTTTGGTTATGGCTTGGTAGAAGTTAACCACATTATAAACGGCATTAAAAGGATCTACCACTTCATAAAAAATAACTCCGTCTACTATTACTCCTGTGTTATCTTTAGTTATAACATCCTGTGGCGGCACATCTACTACTTGTTCCCGTAAATCAACCTTTCTAATAGTTTCTATGAATGGCACTACTAACACTAGACCACTTTCCACAGTTCTTTGGTATCTTCCCAGCCTTTCAACCACACCTTTTTGATAAGGTCTTAAAATATTCACACTCTTCCATGCCAGTACAAATAAAACTAGCAAAATAATGATAATAGTTATATAATCCATTTTATCTTCTCCTTTTTTTATTTAATTTATAATATCGACGTTTTATTCAGAATAGTAACTATTTAAATAGTTTTAATGTTTAATCATCTTTCCATGGCTTTACTACTAACTTTACACTATCAATTTTTTCTATCTTTACCAATTCTCCAGAGGATATGGGTTGGGTGGATATGGCCTTCCATCTATCACCATCTACTTTAACCAGACCTGGCATTTTTGGGGTTATTTCTTCCATCACAACTCCTTTTTTACCTATTAAACGGTCGGATGCTGCTTTTTTGGGAGAAATTTTACTTATTCTCTGGGCAAATGGCCTGGAAATTCCAAGTAATATGATGGAAACAACTATAAAAACAATAAACTGGGTAAGTGGATCAAATCCTAGATAATTTAAAACTGCAGATACAGATGCGCCTACTCCAAACCACATCAAGAAAAAAGTAGTGGTTAACATCTCACCTAAAAAACATGCAGCGGCCAGAAAGATCCAAATTTGAAGATCAATCATTTTTTTTCTCCTTTAATTACAACTTTATAATTTAAATGAAATTAACAATTTTCTTAGATTAAATAATTTTTTTAACCTTTATTTATACTATTTTTCCATTTGTTTTTACTTAAATATTTTTGATATCGTTGTTACTTTAATATATGTTATTATTGGCTTTAAAATGGCATTGATAGTTTAAAAAATAAGGAACATTTACTTGAAATAATTTGATTTTATATATTCCAAAAACATATAATTATTTAATAAACTGATAATTTGATGAAAAGATTTTTAATTTAAAATATCAGGAGATGGAATTATGAAGGCCAGTGAATTTATAGGAAAAACAGTAATTGATCAAAAAGGGCTGGAAATTGGAAAAGTGACTGACATATTGTTAAAGCCTGAAGAATGTTTAATCCATAAAGTTATAATTTCTGATGCTGCAGTTTTAAATAAAAAGTACTTTACAATAGATGATGGGGAAATTGAAACTATTGGTGATTATATAATAATCAAAATGTCAAAAAAAGAAGCTGAAGCGAGAATGGGTAAAGAAGATGTGGATTCTCTTAAAAAAATTGATTTAAACTTTAAAAAACTCGTGGGCAAAATTGTCATCACCCGCAATGGAGTGGAATTGGGAAACGTAGAAGATTTAATTGTCCAACCCAAGGAATGTTTGATGGAAAATATAATTGTTAAATCCAAATCAGATCTTGGTAAAAAGAACTTTATTCTTGAAAAAGGAGAAATATTGGATATAAAGGATTATTTAATATTAAAAATTGATTTTGAAGATATAGAGAATAGAATTATATAATCTTATTTTTTATATTTTCTTTTCGGTTAATTTCATTTCATTTTTAGGTATAGCTTTTTATAAATATTTTTATTTAATTGTTAATTATTTTTGGCTGTGTTCATTATTAAGATTCTGGATTTTTAAAAAAGTCATTATTAAATTTTTTTAAGAAAAGCTTTTACTTAACTTTTTATCCCTGGGGGAGGATTAATAAATAAACTTAAAATAAATCAAATCACAGATTAACATGATTTTTAAAGCTTGTTAAATCATAGAATGGCTTGAATGTATGACAAAATAAAATTTTACATGTATTTTATTTCATAAAATACTAATAATATTTTTTATAATCTATTAACTGGGAAAAATAAATATGGGGGAGATTAAGTGGAATACATATACCTTTCCTATGCTTTAGAAGAAGATACACCAGTTCATATAGGCCTTAAAAAACCATCTACATCACAAAATAACACCATATATAATAATGGTTATAATACTTACTTAATATGTGCAGAAAACCATTCTGGAACCCATGTAGATGCTCCTGCCCATTTTATTGAGGGTGGGAAAAATATTTCCGAGTATGGTCCAGAAGACCTTGTTTTTAATAATATATTGATTTTGGATATTCTTGCTGATTCCAAAAAGCAAATTGCTCTAGATGACTTGCTCTGGGCTGCGGACAATCTGAAAAAAAATCTTAAAGAGCTTATGGAAAAAACAGATTTTTTAATACTAAACACTGGATTTCACACTTATCGTCATAATAATATTGAAAAATATTTGCGAGAAAATCCAGGAATAAAACCTGATTTAATAAAGTATTTACGCCAGTATTATCCGTCAATAAGGGCAATTGGAATAGACAGTATTTCCATTTCCACTTTTAATGATTCAAAAAATGCGATTCTTACCCATCAAATGGCTTTTGTCACTGATGATAATTATGGTGAACCATTACTTCTGGTGGAAGACATGGATTTAAATAAATTATCTTCCTCAAAAATCATAAAAAAATTAATGGTAATCCCATGGCAGGTTAAAAATGTGGACAGCGCCCCGTGTACAGTTATTGCTTATTTGGATTAAATTATGGGAAAATTCAAGATATAATCAATGAAAATAATTCTTAAAAATAGTATTAAAGGAGTATTATATGATTGAAATGATACTAAAACCCGTGGGCATAATTCATTCACCTTTTAAAGAAAAAAAAGATTCTCCCCACCAGGGAAGATATTCAGCAGAGGTAAGTGAAATCGAGATTTTTAAAGAATATAAACTGGCTATGGATGGTATTGAAAAATATACTAATCTGATTGTACTATACTGGTTGGATAAATCAGAAAGAGATGTACTTAAAGTAATTCCAAAAGGTGCAAGAGAAAAAAAACATATTGAAAAAAAAGGTGTTTTCGCTACCAGAGCTCCCAGTCGACCTAACCCTATTGCTTTTAATGTGGTAGATTTGTTAGATGTAAATCAAAATAAATTAAAAGTTAAAGGATTAGAAGCTTTGGATGGTTCAGTTTTAGTGGATATTAAACCATACTGGAAGGATATTGACTGTGTAGATTAATATCATTATTTTCACTAAAAATATTAATTTCCAATATCTCTTACAAATGGATCTATTTTACAGTCACAGGTTTTATTTTCAATTTCTTTGGCGCGGATTCCCATTGTTTGAACAGGCTTTGTACCTATAATTGTCTCCATAGTCTGAATAGTTTTTTTAAAACCAGATCCTCCATAAGTCACGAAAAAAGCCACATCTTTAAATTTATCTTTATTTTCAGTCAGATATGTTGTAACCGCAACAGCTGGGCGTGAAGCCCATACAGGAGTACCAATAATCACAATATCATAATTGGTCGGGTCTTTTTCCATAGGTTTAATAGTGGTTAGTTTACCTCTATTTGCTTGATAAGCTGATTTAATATATCCAATAATCCCGGAACGATTTTGAGTATCATATATCTCTTCTATATCACATGGGATTTCACGGGCAATGTTTTGGCCTATCTCCCTAGTGTTGCCGCTTTTAGAATAATAAACTACTAGTGCTTTCATGAATATATTTAGTTTTAGATGATATTTATAAATAACACAAGTTAAGTAATATCTATTAATTCTAATCTTGGAGTGAAGAATATGGCTGATGAAAATTCCTTTCCACAACCGGAATGGCAAAATGAATATTTAACTGCTTATCTTAAAGTAATGAAACTTTGGGAAGTGGAACACCAATCTTACGAAGTTGAAACAAGTTTTGGGACTACCCATATGAATATATGTGGCCCAGAGGAAGCACCACCATTAATATTACTCCATGCTGCATCAGTGGGCTCTGCTGAATGGTATGCTAATGTAGCATCATGGGCTAAAAACTTTAGAATTTTTGCTTTGGATACTATTGGGGACTGTGGATGGAGCAGGGCCATTAAAAAGATGGAAAAACAGGAAGATTATAATCAGTGGCTTATGGAGATAATGGAATACTTTAACCTTGATAAAGCTAGCTTCATTGGACATTCCTACGGGGGGTGGTTGGCTATGAACTTGGCAATATTCCATCCTGATAAAGTAGATAAACTGGTTCTATTGGCTCCTGCAGCATCCATAAAACCATTCAAACTTTTAATAAAACTAGGACTTAAAATGCCACGCTTACCATTTAATATATCTGCAGAAAAAGTCTTAAAAATGATGGCGGCCAAGAATTTCCAGCCTGAAAAAGCATACATTGAATTAATGGATGTGGTAAACAATAATTGCAGACCGGAAATGATTTTTCCCACAGTATATTCTGATGAAGAACTTCAAAGAATTACCTGCCCAACCCTACTTTTACTGGGCGATCAAGAATCCATATATTCTCCTCTGAAGGCGGCAAGAAGAGCCCGAAAATTTTTACCTAATCTCAAATCAGAGATTATTCTTCAAGCAGGTCATATTTTGAATATGGAACAACCGGATAAGGTAAATTACAAAGTTTTAAATTTTTTAAATTCAAATCAAGAATAATAAAGTTTTTTTGATTTTAATTTTTATTAATCTTTTATTTAATGTCAGTTTTAAGTAAAAAATACTTAGAATTTGTCCAGCAATATCTCCACTTCTTCACCAAGATTTAAATCCTTGAAAAATTCCCATTCTGCTTTTTTAACAGCCAAATATGCTTTTGATAAATCTTTCCCCAATGCATCGAGAATAATTTTATCATTCTCAAGATGGTAAATGGCTTCACCTAAATTATTAGGAAGTAATTTGATTTTTCTTTTTGCTAAATCAGATGGACTCATATTTCCAGGATCCTCTTGTAATGGCTTTCCTAATTCCAAACTATTTTTTAAACCATCCATGCCCGCTGCTATAATTGCTCCAAGGGCAAGATATGGATTGGATGATGCGTCCACGGTTTTTATCTCCACATGTTTAACGGCCCCATCTTCTTCAGATATAACTCTTATTGCTGCCTCTCGATTATCAATTCCCCAGCATTGGAAGGCCCCACTCCATGTTTTTGGTTTAATACGGCGATAAGAATTTGAAGTAGGTGTAGTGATGGCCATGATGGCAGGTAAATGTTTTAAAATGCCTGCAATAAACTGTTTGCATTGGGAAGATAGTCCGTATTCATTATCCATATCGCCTGTTTTATTTTCATCATTTTTCCAGAGGCTTAAATGGATATGACAACCATTACCTGATTTTTGAGAGAATATTTTTGGTAAAAATGATGATTGAATTCCATGTAGATGTGCCACGGCCTTAACAGTGTCCCGGAATGATATTTGGTTATCTGCTGAGACAAGAGCATCATCATATTTGATGGTTATTTCCTGCTGCCCTGGCCCTGATTCGGGATAATATTGTTCTACCCGCATGCCCTGATTATTTATAGAATCAACCAGTTCTCTTATAAATTCGTGGTTGATGTTCATGGAATAGGTTGATGCAAATGGTGTTTCTTCTAGTATTTCAGGACCTTTCTTTTGTTCTGAATCGTTTTTTAAAAGATAAAATTCATTTTCAAAGGAACTTTTAACTTCCAGGTTAATCTTCTTAAGATTAATAATCATTTTTTTCAAGAATCCTCTGGGACAACAACTCCATATTTTTCCATCCTTAATCATGTAACCCATGACTTGGACATGGCCGGGAGCATAATCTAGTTCTTTAAATGTGGATAAATCTGCTTCTAGTTGTATTTCACCTATCGGGGATAATCCTGATTCTTCAATGATCCCATCATACATCACAGGCACCCCTTGTTGACCAGCACCAATTCCCACTTTTAAAGGAAAATCTTCACCTTCTTGAAGGTAAATGGCCTTAGCTCGGATAATATTAGCATTGTCACACCATAGTATTCGTAAAAATTCCATTTCGTCGGGGAAAACATGGGGTATGGGATTCATAATAATATATTATTTCGTATGGACTATAAAATTTCTTAAAAAAAGTCAAAGATAAAATAAATCTCACTAATATATGATTTTTAAAAATTTTTAAAAAAGATTTTAGATTTAAACAATAATAACTATCCTTAGATTATAAAAGATAATATACAGACCATTAAACTAATTTTATTTAATAAACAAAAATAAAACTATGAAAAAATAAACTTGATTTACATTTCATCCAAAACTAAAATTCACATTATTATAACTTATTGCGGTGATTAAATGTCTGATGAAGATTTTAAAAATGATAAAACGGCCCTATTCTGGCTTAAAAGAGGTAATGATTCTTTTATTGCAGGAAATTTTGAGGATGCTCTTTATTCTTATGATAATGCCCTGGAATTGGATCCTGAGAACAGTAAGATATGGGATAATCGAGGGGTTGTCCTAGCTGATTTGGGATGGCATTCTGAAGCTATTGAATCATTTGAAATTGCTCTGGAACTGGAACCTGATAATTCTAGGACATGGTCCAATATGGGAGTTTCTATGGGGGCATCCAGCCGTTTTGAAGAAGCAATAAATTGTTTTGACAGGGCCCTGGAACTAAACCCCGAGGACGATGAAGCATGGGGCAACAGAGGAACAGCTTATTTTAGCATGGCTCAGTATGATGAGGCTTTAAAAAGCTTTGATAATTCTTTAAAAATAAATCCTAATAATCCTGGGGCTCTAGCAGGTAGAGGTTCTGCTTTACGATTTTTAAGAAGATATGAGGAAGCTTCAGATGCATTGGAAAAATTCATGAAAAAAGCCCCTAAAGACCTTTTACATATGAGAGAAGAGGCATGGGCCATACTTCTTGAAATAAGGCTTATAATGGGCCGAGAAAAAGAATAATTTGTTCAATAATTTAGAATAATATATAATTCGTTATTTTATGAAATTAAAGCTTCCAGAGATAAAAAAGGGGGGGTTGTTAGGAGTGAAAAGGGAGGTTTATCTCTGGAAGCGTAGTGTTTTTGAGCTTTCAAAAAAATAGATATTCCCAATTGAAAGCTACAAAGGGGTGTTGTGTGTACACTACACACACGCCTATATGTACCAGCCATTATATATAAATTTAACGGTTATTTTGTTTTATTAAAAAGACTTTTAAATCAATTAAACAATATACGGGGGAATATAATTGATAAAATTCCAGGCTCCCATAGAGGGACCTATTTTCATAGGCCGCAGCTGGGAGGAATACATTAAAATGTTTAATCTGGATTTAAACCAGCTTCAAAACAAAAAAATACTTGATTGTGCTGCGGGAGCTAGTTCATTCACATCTTTTATGTCAAAAAATGGCTTTGATGTTATGGCTGCTGATTTATTATATGATAGGGATCCTAAATTCCTTCAAAGCCGGTGTGAAGAACATTTAAATGCGTTAATTGATTCTCTGGCAAAAATGGAAAAAGAATTTATCTGGAGCTTTTTTAAGAACCTTGATGAACTAAAATGCCATCGTATGGCAGCTTGTAAAGATTTTAATAATGATTATCAATTAAATAAAGGAAAAAAATATTTGATGGCCGATTTACAACAGTTACCCTTTGCAGATGACCGTTTTGATTTGGTGTTATGTGCACACCTTCTATTTATTTATGACCATCGTCTAGATTTCACTTTTCATCAAAAGGCTGTAGAAGAAATGATACGTGTATCAAGTGCAGAAGTAAGAATTTATCCTTTGGTAAAAAATAAAGGCCAAAAATCTATTTTTGTGGAAAAAATACGGGATAATTTGCCTGAAAATATTAAAACAGAGATAGTGCGTGTGGACTACCAGTTTCGCAGGGGTGGAAACGAAATGCTTCGTTTAATAAAATAAATATAATTCTAAAAATGATTTACAATTAAACTATTAAATGATGTAAAAAATTGTTGATTAATAAGTACTCTATTTAAGTTATTATATTAATTAATCACCAATCTCATTCACTATGGCTTGATGCATTCTTTTTATGAATTCAATTCTTTCTTCATATTTTAAAACATCTAAATAGCCTTGTGCCACAAGATTAAATGCAAATGGAGACGGAATTTTAGTACTTATTTGTTTTATTTCCATTTGACCACTTTCTATCCATTCTAAAACTCTCTTTGCATTTTTCACATCCATATAATCTTCAATTACTTCTCGCCGAGCCTCCTTTAAGATGGAAAAATTATCATCCAGTTCCTGAACGAACTTAAGCAGTATCTTACCCTTAACTTGCTGGCGCCCTACTGATTTTTCTTGACCTTTGTATCGGCGCAAAATCATTAATGATCTGCCCGCACAGTGGCGAAATCTACTGGCCAGAGTTTCTGTTTTAGTAATGGCTTTAATTAAAATGTCCACTAGATTCTCTGAAGTGAGATCTTTAAATCCTTCCAATCCACTAATTTTCCCGTCAGAACTTAAATAGAATCCATTATCTGAAACTGATATCATTACATCTCTTTTATATTTTTTGGCTATGACATAAGCCACGGCTCTGGATAGGGCGTCATTAACCCTTCGGCCAAATAAACTATGGAAAACTACAAATTTCCTTCCACCAAAACCGGTGTAAAATTCCACCAGAAGTCGGCGGTTACTGGGGATACTGGCATAAAGAAACTGTTCTCGAAAATATTGGTAAATAGAATTGGCTGCATTATAATCCACATAGAGATAATCTTGTATAAAAGACATTATCTCCTCTTTACTACGGCCATAGTAAAATTTACCCTCCATATTTTCTCTAAAACGTTGAATATCTAGTGCAAGATCAAAAGATAATGGCAATTGTTCTGAAAACCATGAGGGGATAGTTGGCGGTCCTGAAGCAGGGCTGACATTTATACTCATCCCCCGGGCATAGTTAAACCTGTAAATATTGCCTCCTAGAACAAAGGTATCTCCCTTCTGAAGTTTTTCCATGAATTCTTCTTCCACCCGACCTACCACCTTACCTGCACATTTAACTACTGCAGCAGTACGGTCAGGGATAGTTCCTATATTGGTAGAATAAAGCATTCGGGCTAGTTTTCCTCTTTTCCCAAACTGATTTTGATTATAATCCACCCAAATTTTAGCATAAACATATCGTTCCTCCAGTGAAGTATATTCTCCCGCCATGTAACTTAAAACGCCCAGATAATCCTGTTCTGTAAGATTTTTATAACAATAACTTTTTTTTATAACCTCATAGGCATAATCAATATCCCATTTGTGTTCAATTGCCATGCCGTAAATTTGTTGGGACAAAACATCTAGACAGTTTCTAGGTATGTTTATAGTGTCTATTTTTCCTTCTACTGCATTTTTTAAAATTAAGGAACATTCCACTAGATCATCTCGATCCACCACAATTATTCTTCCCTTTGACTTATCATGAAGTCGATGACCACTGCGACCTATTCTTTGAAGAGCCCGGGACACTGATTTAGGGGAACTTACTAAAATAACTAAATCTATATAACCAATATCAATTCCCAGTTCGAGTGATGTGGATGACACCACTACCTTAAGTTTCCCGTCCTTGAGATTGTTTTCAGTTTCCAGACGAATTTCCTTGGATAGAGAAGAATGATGGGCCATTATGTTCTCCCCATGATAATTTTCTGGAAAACGCCTCTTGAGATTAAATACCATACTTTCGGTACCACTACGGGTATTAGTGAAAATTAATGTGGTTTTATGTTGGAGGATTAAATCATCCAGTAGACTGTACATGGCAGTATTCATTTCTTCAGGATCAGCAGAGATAATATCATCCACTGGAGAAATAACTTCTATATCTAACTGTTTCAAATAGTTTATATCAACTATCAGACAATTCCTCACCACTCCGTATTCATAACCCACCAAAAAACTGGCCACCTTCTCCAGAGGATAAACCGTCGCTGAAAGACCGATTCTAGTGTAATTTCCAATTAAATGTTGGAGACGTTCCAAGCTAAGAGATAAATGAACACCTCTTTTATTTTCTGCCAAGGAGTGTATTTCGTCCACAATAACATATTTAACGTGAGATAAATTTTCCCTAAATTTAGGGGCCACTAAAAGAATGGAAAGGGTTTCTGGGGTTGTTATTAAAATATGTGGGGGTGTTTTTAACATTTTAGAGCGCTGGTACTGGGTTGTATCTCCGGTACGCACAGCTTTTCTAATTCCCAATTTTTTCCCATCTTTTTTAGCCAGTTCTTCAATTCCATTCAATGGTTCTTCTAAATTTTTTTCAATATCATTATCAAGCGCTTTTAATGGTGAAATATAGATACAATAAACTTTATCTTCTAACTCACCTTTATTGGCTAAAGTGGCGAGTTCGCTGATAATAGATAAAAAAGCAGTCAGAGTTTTACCAGAACCGGTTGGTGAGGATATTAACACATTTTTTTCCTGGTGAATGTCCATGATGGCATATTTTTGAGCAGGAGTGAAATTATTAAACTTTTTTTTAAACCATTCTTTTACCAATGGAT
>JAUXXK010000201.1 GCA_030681145.1 Methanobacteriaceae archaeon
AATTCCTAAAAATAAGAGAAATTCTGAAATAAAGGAATACATTCAAAACGGATCGGAATTCATGCTTAAACACCACATATATAAACGAAGCCATGATTTAAGTTTGCAGGGTAATGAAAAATGGATCAATCTGGGGTTTCCTCTCATGTGGGATTTTGATATTGCTGAAATCCTTTTAATATTATTGAAACTTGGATTTAAAGATGATAGAATGCAAGAAGCTATTGATATCATTGTTTCCAAGCAGGGTACTGATGGAAAATGGATAATGGATAGAACATTTAATGGAAGATTGCTAACTAGCATTGAAAGAAAAGGAAAGCCCAGTAAATGGATTACTCTAAATGCGCTTAGTGTCTTAAAAGGATATTATGGCTGAACCTTAAATAAAGCTAAATAATATAATGGTGGTACTATGGAGATAGAAGAGATAATAAACGAATTAAAATCTCTTTCCAGCCCAGAAGATTTGGAAGGAAGGGCTCGTTTTGGAATAAAATCAAAAAAGGCTTTTGGTGTAAGAATACCTGAATTAAGGAGAATAGCTAAAAAAATTGGCAAAAATCATTTAATAGCTATAAAATTATGGAATTTTGGGTATTCAGAGACAAAAATATTGGCAAGCATGATTGATGATCCTATGGATGTTACAGAAGAACAAATGGACCAATGGGTAATAGAATTTGATTCATGGGACATCTGCGACCAATGCTGCATGAATTTATTTGATAAGACACCTTTTGCATATAAAAAAGTTTTTGAGTGGAGTAAAAGAGACGAAGAATTTGTTAAAAGAGCATCATTTACCATGATGGCAGTTCTGGCTGTGCATGATAAGAAAGTATCAGATGAAAAATTTGAACAGTTTTTTCCCATAATTATTCGAGAATCTAAGGACAATAGAAACTATGTTAAAAAAGCAGTTAATTGGGCCATTAGACAAATAGGAAAGCGAAATATGGGCCTTAATAAAAAGGCAATTATCATTGCTGAAGAAATTCATGATCTTAACTTTAAAAGTTCTCGATGGATTGCTTCGGATGCTTTAAGAGAATTAAAGAGTATAAAGGTCCAAAACAGGTTAAAATAATTATTATGATTGATAAATGTTTAAGAAAATTCAAAATAAATATCTGTTTATATTATTTATTAATACTTTTTAGGATGTTATATAACAAATAAATATTTATTACCTCTCAATATATTAATATTTAATAATATTTTTTTGGAAAAATCTAAATTTAATAGCCGGTTAATTATTGTTGCTTTGACACTACTTGTCTTTGTGTGTGCGATTCAATTAGTGGAACCTGTTTCTGCAGCTTATAAGATAGATTCCGGATCTCAAATTCAAAATGGCCAAAATGGCTACTACAAATATTCCTGGGTGACATATAGGACTGGTTATTATAGTGCATTGTATAAGGGCAAAGTTTATTATTATACATATAAAAAAAGTACGTATTTAAAAACTTACATTAAAAAAACTAGTAGAACAAGGATTAGGGTTCGTGAGTATTACTCAAATGGATATTCCAGAACAAGATATTTTAGAACCAAAAAAGGTGTTGTTACCTTTGCTAAATGGTATGCTAGAAATTAGCATATCTTCTTTTTCCATTTCTAATTGATTGATATCTATTATTTATAATGTACTTAACTTATTTCGTGATTAATATCACAAAAAATACTAGTTAAAAAAAGATAATTAATTGTTTTTTAATATTTTTAATAGATATAAGTTTATTTAATTATATAGAACGGAAAAATATAGTTTTATTAACTTAATGAAGTTTAAAAACAAATTTAATCTAACTGAAAAATATTATTTGTAATGTATTTTTTCATAAACCATATTTTCATTTTATTTAATCTCTTTAAAGGAATAATCAATGTTTTTTAATATTATTAACTTCACTTTAAATAGATGTATTCTTATTCTTGTGAAAAAAGTCACAATAATTACTTAAATGTATATCTCTTTGTGATGTTACTATTATTATTAGGGTACATAGCTTTGATGGAGGATTTGAGAATCTGACAAAACCATATCCCCCCAATTTTTGGCAATGTCTGGTGAACAACCTCCTAAAGCAAACCCGATTTATATTTCTTTTTTGATCATAATTTAAAAAAATTTTATTTTTATAAATCTATTTTATAAATAAATGATATATTTATTCCTTATTTTTAATTCCAATTATCTTTTCAATATTAACCAGTTTCCACACGTATGAACACTCTTTTTCTACAAGACATTCTAAAGGATCATCAGGGGAGTGTCCTAGAGCAGCTAAAATATTCCTGGAAAGATTTTTTGATTCGATTAAACCGGCAAAAAGTTTTCGAACTTCTTTTTGTTTATTCACAGATTCTTCTTCAACAATTTGCCCCTGTAATGTTACAAACTGATATTCAGATAGGTCACTAGCGTATTTTTCTATTTCGACGGCGACTTGAGGATTTTTTTTCAGCCTTCTGATTTTTTTACCATATTTGGTTGATAAGAAAAATAGCTTATTTTCATGAAAAACATATAAAAATGGGGCGATATATGGGTATTCCCCATTAAATGCTATCCTACTAACAAAATTATTTTCTATAAGGCGGTCGTAATCATTTTTATTTAAAAGAGGTACTTTTTGTAAACTCAAATTATCACCACATATTTTTTTTATGAACATTACTTGTTAACAGGGTAACCCGCTTTTAACCAAGCACCCATACTACCTAAAACACTTCTAACATTTTTATAATTACTTTTTTGCAATAAACTAGCTACAAGTGTGGATTTATATCCGGAATCACAATATACTACTATTTTTTTATTTTTCTGAATTTGATCTAATTTTTGGAGTACTTCTCCCGTATAAATGTGGTATGAACCGTTTATATGTTCTTTTTTTCTGTCACTT
>JAUXXK010000217.1 GCA_030681145.1 Methanobacteriaceae archaeon
TTAAAACCTTCTCAAATCATATTACTTGATATTTCACAAGTGGGAACTGAAAAAGGATTTAACAAGGATTTAATTGATGAATTTGCTGATTTTAAGGATTCATTGATTCTGGGAGGGGGTATTGTTCCATCACAAATCAAATCTTTAAACGAAAATGGGATAACAAAAGCATTGATTGGCTCTGCTCTGCATAAAGGTGAGATTCCTTTAAATTTGGGTATTTGAATAAAGGATGAGTTGAATATATCTTGAACTATAACAAAACACATGGAAATAGAGTTGAATTAAGCATATAAAGAGTATGTAATAGATACCATAATTAAAGAACATTATTTTCTCTTATTTTAATAATTTGGATGTTAGTGATAAAATGGGTGAATTTTTACTTCTAGGTCCTGTTAGTAAGGACACTATTATTAAAGACCAGCAAAAGAGTCAAACTGTAGGTGGTGCGGTTTATTATCAATCAAAAGTCTTTGATGGTCTTGGTCTGAAATACAAAGTAGCAGCGACTTTAGCTAAAGAAGATAAAAATATTTTGGATTATTTTCCAGATAAAACAAATGTTTACCCTATTTTTAAACCGGAAACAGTTAAGTTTGAGAATAATTACTATGATGATAATCCTGATCATAGAATTCAGCGTTCTAACGCCCCTGAAATACCTATAACTCCTGAAAATATCTTTCGAGTATTATCAAAAATGAGAGGGCAATGTGATGGAGTTTTACTGGGCCCTCTTTTACCTACAGATATTCCACTGGAAACAATACTTTTTTTAAATAAAAATAATTTTCCTATTTATCTTGGACTTCAAGGATATCTTCGATGTTTTGAGGGGTGTGATATTTCTCTGGAACCATTAAAAGAGATAAAAAACTTATTAAAACTGGTAAATATCCTTTTTTTAGATGAAAAAGAAGCCAGAGTCATGGGTAATCCGCAAGATAAACTGGAAGAAATTGCAGAGGATATATCACAAAATGGTCCCCAGGAAGTAATTATCACTTGTGGAAGTAGGGGATCTATAATTTATTCTAAAAAATATGGGCGTGCTTTTAGAATAATGCCTTATGCTCCCATTAGAATAAATGATCCCACTGGGATGGGCGATACTTACATGGCAGCGTACATCTCCCGAAAGCTAGTAAATGAACATCCATTAGATTGTGGTAAATTTGCTTCTATGGTCTCCACTATAAAACTTGAAAGTTTAGATGGGTTTAATAAAAACTGGAAATATGTGGAAAAAAGAATGAGAAATGGTTAAAAAAAAATATTTCATATTTCATTTATAACATAAAGGGTAGTATAATAAATGGCAATAATCCTGCGGCAAAGAATAATACCACTCCAATTATTGTGTAATTTCTTTCACGATCCATTATTCCGTTGCAAATAAATATTAATGAAAAAAATCCTAAAATTGCAGGAATAAGGTGTGAATATATTAAAGTTCCAGTAAAGACTTCTTGAACCATGATATCACTTCTATATTATGTAAATATATTATAATTCTTAAATTAAGTGTATTTATAACATTATTTCGGGCTTAACTATTAAATTACTTTTTTTTTATTTTGCATTATTTTTAATAAATTATTTTAGTAGTATAATCTCAGAAATTAATAAAAAGTATTTATTATCTTAAAACTAAACAGTTTATGTTGATTACTAGTTTAAACCATCAATTATATAAGTTTTTGTGTAATCAATACAAAATATAACGGGTAAGAATCACACTAAACTTTTTATAATGGAGGAAAATTCATGTTACATGGTACAGAATTGTTAAAAAAAGGCTTTGCTAAAATGACCAAGGGTGGAGTCATAATGGATGTTGTAAATGTAGAACAGGCAGCTATAGCTGAAGATGCTGGTGCTGTTTCAATAATGGCTTTAGAAAAGGTTCCTTCAGATATCAGGGCTGCTGGTGGAGTTGCTCGAATGGCAGATCCTACAATGGTTCAAGAAATTATTGATGAGGTTTCTATTCCAGTAATGGCTAAGGTTAGAATTGGACATATTGCTGAGGCCCAGATTCTTCAAACTCTTGGAGTGGATATGATTGATGAGAGTGAAGTTTTAACTCCTGCAGATGATACTTTCCATATAGACAAAAAGAAATTCACTATTCCTTTTGTATGCGGAGCAAGAAATCTTGGAGAAGCTCTAAGAAGAATGGATGAAGGAGCAGCAATGATCCGTACCAAAGGTGAACCTGGAACTGGTAATATTGTAGAAGCTGTGCGCCACATGAGAATTATCATGGGGCAAATACGTGAACTTCAAAATAAGGAAGAAGAAGAGTTATGGACTATTGCCAGAGAAATTGAATCTCCTCTAGAATTGGTTAAGGAAACTGCCAAACTAGGAAAACTTCCTGTGGTAAATTTTGCCGCTGGTGGTGTGGCAACTCCTGCTGATGCTTCTTTAATGATGCAACTTGGTTCAGATGGTGTATTTGTTGGATCTGGAATATTCAAATCTGATAATCCTGAAGAATTTGCTAAAGCCATAGTAGAAGCAACTGCTCATTATAATGAACCGGAAGTTCTGGCAGATGTTTCCCGAGGATTGGGAAAAGCCATGCATGGATTGGAAATCAGTGAAATAGCTGATGCTGATCGTATGCAAGATAGAGGATGGTAATTCACCACTTCTACCTTTTTATTTCTTTTTTTATTTCTTTAAATGATTAATGGGACTATATCAATAATTTTTTTTTCCAATCTTATTATTTGATTAATCTATAGCATCTGAGCATTCTTCTTCAGTTCTAATATGTAAAACATTAATAATTGGAGTTATAATTAAAATTAATCTATCATAAATGCATTAAACAGTATATAATGATGATATAATTCACTAACAGCAAATTAGCAAACAATGAAAAATAAGATACAATTTCTAAATACTAAAAATAATTTTTTTAAAAAAAAATATTAAATTATGGCCTCAAGGCCATAATAAATGGGTTTAAATAGCTTCTTCGCCGCGTTCTCCGGTTCTTATCCGAATTACATCTTCTACAGGAGATATAAATATTTTCCCATCTCCAATATCTCCAGTTTGAGCAGTTTTAACAATTGTATCAATGATTTTTTCTACATAATCATCGTTACAAACGATTTCCAGCCTGGTTTTTGGCAAAAGATCTATACGATAGTCACTACCTCGGTAGCTTTCAGTTATTCCTAACTGTCTTCCTCGTCCTTTTACTTCTACTACAGTAACACCATTGCATCCAACTTTTCCCAATGATTTTTTAACATACTCTAATTTGTCAGGTCTAATTATTGCTACTATTTTTTTCATTTGTATACTTCCCATTAAATTCTGTAACCAGACTCCTCATGGAGATTGGTATCTAAACCTTCAATTTCTTCTTTTTCACTTACTCGTAGTCCCATTACCATATCTATAACTTTACCAATTATTAGGGTGGCTATAAAGGAATAAGCGACCACTACTACTATGGCTATAATTTGAATCCATAATTGGCAGGGGTTTCCATAGAACAAACCAGTTCCCAAGGAGTTAATAAATGGTGCTGCGAAAAGACCAGTGGCTATAGCTCCCCATAAACCGGAAATCCCGTGTATTCCAAATACATCCAATGCATCGTCGTATCCCAATTTTGGTTTCAAGTAGGATATGGCAGTATATGAGAAAATTGAGGTGATTAAACCTATTATTATTGCTGCTTGGATGGTTACAAATCCAGCTGCAGGTGTTATTGCAACTAATCCTGCTATAGCACCAGAGATACCTCCCAGTACTGTTGGTTTACCTGTTTTAAGGTAATCAATAATTATCCAAGATATCATTCCTGCTGCAGCGGCGGTGTTGGTTGCTAAGAAAGCAGATCCCGCTAGACCTCCTGCGGTTAAAGCAGATCCGGCATTAAATCCAAACCATCCAAACCATAGTAATGCTGCTCCTATTACAGAATATCCTAAGTTATGTGGCAGTAAACGGATATCTTTTCTTTTACCCAGCAATATTATCAATGCAAGTGCAGCTACCCCTGAATTGATGTGTACTACTGTACCTCCAGCAAAATCAAGTGCTCCGAGTTGTGCTAAAAATCCTCCACCCCATACCCAGTGGGCTATTGGGACATATACTAAGGATAACCAGGCTACTATAAATACCATCCAAGAAGAGAATTTGATTCTCTCTACGATTGCACCGGATATCAGGGCCACGGTTATGGCTGCAAATGTCATCTGGAATGCAATATATACAAATTCAGGTATTGTTGGGGCTAATGTCGCTACTTGATCCACAGCAATTCCATTCATCATCAAATTGACGGGACTTCCTATCAATCCAAATAGCGTGTCGCTGCCAAAAGCAAACTGGTACCCATATAGTACCCAAATTATGCTGGTAATGGCAAATGCGATAAGGGATAAAAACATCGTGTTTAATAAATTTTCTTTTTTAGCTAATCCTCCATAAAATAATGCTACACCTGGAATGGTCATGAGCATTACCAGGGCTGTAGATATCAGCAACCAAGCTGTATCTCCAGAGTTTAGGACTGGATCCATACAATTCCTCCATTTTTTTAATATAATTTTGAGTATTTCAAAATAATTATTTTAAACTAATAATCATTATCGGTAATCGGAAGCATTCTTCCGAT
>JAUXXK010000233.1 GCA_030681145.1 Methanobacteriaceae archaeon
ACCGCCACATCCCCTGCCATTCTAATTACGCCACCCAAATCTCTTAACCGCAGTGTGTAAGCATCATTTTGATCGTCAATTGTCCTTGCTCTTTTTTTAGCTTCTTTAATAAGAATTTCTATAGCACCAATAGTAGCATGGGGAATTTTATTGTCGATTTTAATCTCCTGAGCCACAAATTGGGCTAATTTAGCTTTATTTTCATTATTAATTGGCATGGTTGTGTTCATGAGGATTTCGTATCCTTCACCTTGTATTCGTGATCTTAATGGGGGTAAAATATATTTCAAATCTGTTATATTACAAGCACCCACAAAAATAAAATCACAGGGAACATTTTCTACTCTAACAGAACTCCCTGCACTTTGAGGATTTCGCCCCACAATGGGGAATATTTTGTCCTGCATGGCACTGAGAATGAATCTTTGTAAATGAGCTATATGCACCACTTCATCAATAAATAAAACACCTTCATGTGCTTCATGAATTGCTCCAGAAACTACACGTTCGTAGGGTTGTGTGCCCAAATCCGGATGTCCTCCATAAGGGTCGTGTCTAACATCTCCTAAGAGTTCGGTTTCACTGGCACCGGTGGCTTGAACAAAAAATTTTCGTTTAAGGGGCACTATGATGTGCATTGGTTTTTCTTCTACCAGTTCTCTCCTTTTCTCTAGCGCTTTCTGATCCAGAACTTTTATTAAGTCATTTCCAAATCTTTCGTATATAACTACCTCTTCAGCACCTTCTTTAATTCTGGTGGTCGTTACTCTATTTTGTGGAATATTTACAGATTCAGATCCCATTTCAAGCATTCCTAATAAATCTCCCAGATGCTTGCGTCGAGCATTTAAATGTGAAAATTTGTCTCCACCGCAATCTGGACATATGCTTTCATAGGCACCATTATAATTTCCACAGTGCACACACTTAAAGCCTAATCTTTCACAAACAGTATCAGGAATATCTTGAGGTTTTAATAATTGACCTTCTGCTTTTTCAAGATTTTTAAGATCATTATCAATTTCTTTAAAATTTCTAATCTCAATAAATGGCTTTTCTGGCCTTTCTGGATTGTGAACAGTACTTATTTGTTCTTCAGGTTTTTTTAAATGAAAAGAAATAGCTTGTGCAATAAGGGATTTCCCAATTCCGGGAGGCCCTACCAGTAAAAGATTCCTTCTTTG
>JAUXXK010000234.1 GCA_030681145.1 Methanobacteriaceae archaeon
CAGGTATATGTACCGTATAAAGCAGTGAAAGACTTTGCTGGAAACAACTTGGTGAAAACATTCGCCTACAAATTCAAAACACGAAGCTAATAATTAAATATTTTAGCTTCCTTGTTGTGATTTTAATTAATATTTCATTATTATTGGATGCAAATTTTAATTTTTTTTTACTTAGTAATCATACCTATTTTTACTTAGTAATCATCTTGAGTCTTTTAAATACTCCAAATTTAATAGAAAATTATATTTATATACTACTCACTATTATTACTAAGATGAATTATTTCATCAATTATGGGGGGATTTATAGGCTAATTTTTATTTTTTAGATTATTTTTTCTCCCATTTATTAGTAATTCATATCATTATAATGAGGTATTATTTGAATTTAGAGATATTATAAGAGGTGAGAGACAAATTGACAGAAAATAAATCATCATTAATCAATTTTAAACTGTTTATTTTATTGTTTTTAGCATTAATTTTAATTTTTAGTGTTGATAGTATTTATGCTACCGGTGACACTATTTATGTTAATGATACTGGTGGAAATGATGATAATGATGGTTCAGATTGGAACACGGCCAAAAAAACCATCAAAAATGCAACAGGATCTGTTAATGTTAATGGAATAATAAATATAGCCAACGGACAATACAACGGAACCAATAACACCCAAATAACCATTGATAAGAACATGACTATCAATGGAGAAAGCCAAACCGGTACTATAATAAATGGAACCGGAACCAACTGGATATTTCACGTAAACCCTGGAATAACTTTTAAACTAAATAATTTAACAATAACCAACGCTAACAGAGATTATGGTGCTGGAATCTACAATTCTGGCAATTTTACGGTGTCTGGTTCAACTATTAGTGGTAACACTGCCCTTGAGGGTGGTGGTGGAATCTACAACTATGTTTGTTATGTTACGGTGTCTGGTTCAACTATTAGTGGTAATACTGCTAATGCTGGTGGTGGAATCTACAACTATGATGGTATTTTGACGGTGTCTGGTTCGTCTATTTGTGGTAATACTGCTAATGCTGGTGGTGGAATCTACAACTATGATGGTATTTTGACGGTG
>JAUXXK010000244.1 GCA_030681145.1 Methanobacteriaceae archaeon
AGGTATAGAATAATAAAAAATGATTGAATTAACTATTTTAATATTTTTTTATTGATTAAAGAAAATTAAATTAGAATAAATATGGGGAGAATTAATAATGAAATCCGAAGAATTGTTTATAGAATCTCAAAATTATTTACCTGGTGGTGTTGATTCACCGGTAAGGGCATTTAAACCATATCCCTTTTTTGTGGAAAAAGGTAAAGGATCAAAATTATGGGACGTTGATGGAAACATATATACTGATTACTGTCTTGGGTACGGGCCTCTTATTATGGGACACGCCCCTGAAAATATTATAAAATCTGTTTATGAGCAGATTCAAAAGGGAACTACTTATGGTGCTCCCACTCAAAAAGAGATCGAACTGGCCAAAATGGTGGTTAATAATGTACCATGCGCGGATATGGTCCGTTTTGTAAATTCCGGAACGGAAGCCACTATGAGTGCTATTCGATTGGCACGGGGTTTTACTGGAAAAAAGAAGATTATTAAATTTGAAGGATCATACCATGGGGCCCATGATTCTGTTCTAGTAAAATCAGGTTCTGGGGCTGCTTGTTTACCTGACTCTTCTGGTGTTCCTGAGGAAGCCACCATAAATACTCTTTCGGTTCCATTTAACGATGAAGAATCTTTATCTTCATTAATTGAGCTGGAAAAGGATGAAATCGCTGCAATTATCGTGGAACCTGTAATGGCCAATATTGGATGCATACAACCTCAAGAAGGATATTTAGAATTTTTAAGAAAAATAACCAAAGAAAATAATATTATTCTCATTTTCGATGAGGTTATCACTGGTTTCAGGCTTTCCAAAGGTGGAGCTCAGGAATATTTTGATGTTACTCCTGATTTAGTTACATTGGGAAAAATAATTGGTGGTGGATTTCCTATGGGTGCACTGGCCGGTAAAAGAGAGATCATGGAATTAATTGCTCCATGTGGGGGTGTTTATCAGGCAGGAACATTTAATGGGAATCCTGTTTCAGTTACTGCTGGTTTAAATACTTTAAAATCATTGGATTATCAATTTTACAATGATCTTAATGAAAAAGGAAGGTTTTTAAGAAGAGGAATTGAAGATATTTTGGATGATCATGACTTCAACTTGAATTTAGTAGGCCTTGCATCCATGTTTCAGATTTACTTTACTGGAGATGAAGTTAAAAACTACAAACAGGCCAAAAAGGCCGATGTTGGTAAATTCGGTGTTTATTTCCAAGAACTCTTAAAAAATAATATTTTTATTCCACCATCTCAATTTGAATGTTGTTTCTTATCTAAATCACATTCAAAAGAAGATATTGAAAAAACACTGGAATCTATAGAATCCTCTTTAAAATTAGCACTAAAATAATTTAAAAAAATTTTTAGGTGTTTAGAACAACTAACTACAACAAAATTATGCCTAATAATCCTTTTATTTTTATTTTTTTTTCAAATAAAATAATGTTAAATAAAGAAAAAGACAATAAGCATAATTAATACTATAGCTATAACAGCCAAACCTAACAATCTTACTTTTAAAGCTGGTGAATTATCCGATTTTAAGATATTTTTAAACACGGGCTTGGAAGATTCAGAATCACGAACTTTAGAACGCTTTGTTTGTATCTGGTTGATTAATTCTGTTTTTTTGTTCATGGCCTCCATGATACTTTTTTCATCAAGAGGATAAATATCCTGATTTCCAGAAATATTTTGCAGTTCTGCTTTTTGCTGGCTCAATTCGGCTTGCATGGATTGTGGAGTTTCACTTTCAGTGATATTCCATTTGCCCTCTTTAATTTCTTTTATAAGCTCTTCTTGAATTTCCACTTTTTTTGAAAGTTCTTCAAATTCTTTTTTTCGTCTTTCAGCTTTATTTTTGAGGTTTATAATAATTGTTTGGATTTCTTTATAATCCATTTCATTGTTACTGGATTCAGAATCTTCTAAATAGTCAGGAGTTCTGGAAACAATTTCTATATCTTTTTGATAATTTAAAGATCCGCCACACTCACAAAAATCAAAATCATAAGGTGATTCACCATCCTGTAATTGGTAATACCCCCCACAATTTTCACAAATAAGATATCCGCCCATTGGCAGGTTATCAATACCCCTTTCAAATAAACTAATCATACTTTTTGAGACCATAAAATCCCCCCTTGGCCCCGGCACATATTATTAAATAATAATGCCTTACTTTTGTTTACAAAGCTATTGATATGTTTATATAAATTATATAATATTAATTTTTCTATTAGACAAAAAAAAATAAATTTTTTTAAATTAATCTATTAAAAATAACTGATTTTAAGTTTTAGAATTGATAATTTTCAAAAATTAACTGATTTTAAATTTGGATTGTGTATTTGTAATTAAAAAAATAATTAAAAAAGAAAAAAAATTTAATGGTTTAGGTTATTGTTTTTCGTATCCCTGCGGAAATTACGAATTTGGCAAAAGCTCCTTTAGGATAAACTAATATATTGCCCTGATTGTACTGGTTAATTCCAACATTAACCATGGTCATATATTTACTTTTATCCTTAGTGGCATTAAATATTCCATCCATCATTCCACGAATGGTTTTTCCACGGTCAGTACCTTTTCCACGCTCTTCGTCACGGATTAATTCCAGTGAACTACCACTAACATCCCCTATACCATCCACATAAATAGGGCCAATGGAAGTTAAAACAGCATCCACTGCTTCAGGAGTAACAATAACCACTATATCTGATTTTAACCCAGTATTAGCTTCAACTATTTCTTGGGCAAGTCTAGATCCTGCTTCAGTGTCATTTTCCCATAATGAATCATGTAAACGTAATTTTGATTCACCAATACTCCTGAGATATGCTGGAACTTCCGCGGTGGGGTGAACCATACCTCCGGGGTAAATGGATGTTACATTTGTAATTGAACCATCCTCTAATTTAATAAGGAATGCCATATCAACACCCCCGACTCCTGGCCGTCCTTCGCCGGGATCAGCGCATAAAACCAAAACATTATGTTCTCCCATAGTTATATCTTCGGATGTGGATACATAAAGTTGGTAGGCGCTTACAGAGAGCCCTACAATGGCCATAAATAATATTATAATAATAATATTCTTTTTATCCATATTTTAACCTTTTTTGTAATTGTTTTCTTTTTCTAGATTTTTATTTAATATTTTTTAATCAAAATATTAAAATAATTTGATAAAAATAAAAATCATTTAATATCCAATATAATTAATTTTAAGAAATAAATAGATATCTGATAAATTTAGATAATATCCATAAATTATGAATATAATTATATCTTATACTATAATATATTTTTGTATAGGAAAATCACTAATTATAATTAAGAATAAGTATTATTCAATATTTCTATAAATTTTATGAGGTTAATATGATCACTATAGTGGCAGGTGTAGGCAAAAATGAGAATATTGTGGAAGCAGCCAGAATTGTACAGGCTGAAAATTCCAATATTAATATAGTTTTAATCAAATCTGAAGAAGAATTTTTAAAACTTTTTTTAGAAAAGAAAGCCGATGCTTACATTAGGGGTTCTTTAAGCGCCGCACTGCTTATGAAACACTTACGTCAGAATTATCAAATTAATGAATCATACGGGGATCAATCACTATCATTTAACCAACAAAAAAATACCAAAATGATTCATCGTGCAGCATATATCCAATTGAATAAGCACAGGTTTTTATTGGCACCAGTGGGAATTGATGAAGGTTCCAATATTCAAGAAAAACTTTCATTGGTTGATGATGCCGCCAGCTTTTTAAAAAAAATGGAAATAGAACCAAAAATTGGTATTTTATCTGGGGGAAGGCCTCAGGATAAAGGTAGAAGTTCTAAAATAAATAAATCAATTGAGGATGGGGAAAAGTTAACTTCAATCATAAAGCATAAATACTCTGTTAATCATTACTACATATTAATAGAAAATGCAATAAATGACGGATGTAATCTAATTTTAGCTCCAGATGGTATATCTGGAAATTTAATATTCAGATCCCTTATTTTGGTTGGTTCTGGAGAAAGTTATGGTGCTATTACTCTCGGAATAGATCAGATATTAATAGATACTTCACGAGCTCAAAGTGTAGAAGGGTACATTAGAGCATTAAATTTTTCACATTATTTATCAAAATTAAAAATGTAGGAGATATAAATGTCATCCTTAAAACCTGTTTATAAACTTTATGAATGGTATATTTCACGAAATCTTAAAGAAGAAAATATGCCAAAACACGTGGCCATAATAATGGATGGTAATCGCAGGTATTCTAAAATACAGGGAAATGTACCGGTTATTGATGGACATAAACGTGGTATAGGTACTTTAGAAAGAGTACTTGACTGGTGTGTTGATCTTGGTATTGAAATTGTAACAGCTTATGCTTTTTCCACTGAAAATTTTAATAGGCCCCAAAAAGAAGTGGATGGCCTTATGCAACTTTTCCAGGAAAATTTTGAAGGCATAGCTAATAACAAAAAAATCCATAAAAATGAGGTTAGAGTAAAAACGGTTGGAAATCTCCAATTATTACCTGAAAATGTGCGAAATGCTATAAAAATAGCCGAAGAATCTACAGCTTCCTATAATAAACGCTTGGTAAATATTGCTATTGGATATGATGGTCGTTTAGAAATAGTGGATGCAGTAAAAAAGATAGCAATTGATGTTAAAGACGGAAAATTAAATCCTGAAGACATTAATGAAGATATAATTAATAAAAATCTTTATACTGAAGGATTAGAAGACCCTAACTTGATTATCAGAACCAGTGGGGAAGAAAGATTAAGTGGATTTTTACTTTGGCAATCATCTTACTCTGAACTATATTTTTGTGATAGTTTATGGCCAGAATTAAGAAAAGTTGATTTTTTAAGGGCATTAAGATCGTATCAACAAAGAGAGAGGCGTTATGGAATTTAATTCTTAATTAAATTCTAAAAATCACTTTTTAAACATTTTCATAGATTAATTATTTTTATAGTTCAATTAAGGGGAAATATTCATGATTGATACTCATTGCCACTTGGATTTTAAAGATTTCAATAAAAATCGTGATGAAGTTATAAAAAGAGCAAAACATAAACTTACATGTATAATAAACTCTGGAGCTACTCTTGGTGGAAATCGTAGAGTTTTAAAACTGAGTAAAGAACATGAAAAATTTATTTATCCTTCTTTAGGATTTCATCCAGTAGACTCAGCCCGAAGTGATCAATCTGTGATAGAACAAGTAATCGAAGAGATGGATGAAAATATTGGACAGGCGGTTGCTATTGGGGAGACTGGAATGGATTATCACCATGTTAAAGATAATGATGGTAGAAAACGCCAGGAAAAGATATTCCATCAATTTACAAGATTGGCTCAGGAATATGAACTGCCTTTAATAATCCATGCTCGAGATTCTGAGGAAAGAGCATTTAATATTGTAAAAAAGTATAAATCCATTCCTGAAGTAATTTTTCATTGTTACAGCGGAAGTCTGGATACTGCACGTAAAATCATAGAAGAAGGATACTACACTTCATTTTCCACCATGATAGTTTTTTCAAAACATCACCAGATGTTAGCAGAGGAAATACCCCTTCAAAACATTTTAACTGAAACTGATAGTCCTTACTTATCTCCATTTAAAGGAAAGAAAAATGAACCATCATTTCTTGAGGAAGCAATTAATAAGATTGCTGAAATTAAGAAAAAAAAATTTTCCCAGATAGATAAGGCAACGGAAAAAAATGCCAGGAAAGTTTTTGATATTTAATAAATGGGTTTAAAGTTTAGAGATTAAAATTATTTTTCATCTAATTTTTTAAAAACTTCTTTAGCAGCCATGATTCCATTAATTGCAGCTGGAAATCCTGCATAGAGAGTCATCTGTATAATAACCTCTACTATTTCTTCCCTACTACAGCCCACATTTAAAGCTCCGTTTATATGGTCTTTAAGCTGTTCTGGTGCATTTCCCATTGCAGTAAGGGCAGCTACTGTGGCAATTTCTCTTGATTTTAAGTCAAGTGCTTTTCTGGTATAAACTTCACCATAGGCAAATTTAATTACAAAATTTGCTAGGTCTGGAGCAGTATCATCCAAACTTTCCATTAAAATTTTAATAGCATCTTTATTCATTATTTCCAGTGTTTCTATCCCTTTACGATATCGATCAGACATAATATTCCCTCAATTCAGATTTTTTTAGAACCATATAACTATAACTTAAAAATTATTAAACTTATTTATAACATCTGATATAAAATAATATATCTAAAAATCCATTATGTACTTCATTGCAGATGCACAAATTGCATATTGATATATAATCTATATTAATTGTTTTTATAAATAAAAAAACCTAATTTATTTAATGAAAGGTGATTATATGAAAAATAAAATATTTATAATTCTAACTATTCTAATGGTATCCATTATGGTAAGCACATCCTATGCACAACCTGTGGGTATGGCTTCCCTGCTTAAATCGAGTGTTTCGGATAATATAACTGAAACAGCAAATGATACCATAAAAAATATTTCTCAAATTGCCAATGACACAGAAAAACAGGTTCAAGATAATTTAAGCCCTATACAAACCATTTTGGATACAATAAATTCTATAATTTACACTATAACTGATATTTTCCAGAACATTCAGATGATTACTGGACAGTAATAAATATAAGGATATGAATGTGGTGATTATCTGAGACCATATGTAATATTAAATGCTGCAATGACTCTGGATGGAAAAATTGCCACCAGAATAGGTAGTTCTGAGATATCTGGGCCAGAAGATCTGGAAAGAGTTCATCAGTTACGAAAAAAAGTGGATGCTATAATGGTGGGAATAAATACCTTGCTGGCAGATGATCCCCGTTTAACAGTTCACAAAATACCTTCAAAGGACTTTGATAACCCCACTAGAATAGTGGTTGATAGTAATGCCAGAACTCCATTAAATGCACGGATTTTAAGTAATGATGCTCCTACCATTATTGCTGTTTCTAAAAAATCTTCACCACATAAAATTAAAGAACTGGAAAAAAAAGCGGAAGTAATTATTACTGGTGAAACTCAAGTGGACATGGTTCAATTAATGGAAAAACTTAAAAATAATGGCTTAAATTCATTGATGTTAGAAGGGGGATCTACTTTAAATTTTTCTATGTTGAAAAATGGCCTGGTAGATGAGGTTAAGATTTGCATTGCCCCAATGATTGTTGGTGGAAATGATGCCATAACATTGGTAGGCGGCCATGGATTTAGTTATATGGCAGATTCTATTAAATTAGAACTTAAAAATAGTTATAATTTAGGAAAAGACATTATATTAGAATATAAAGTCTTAAAATAATCTTTTTAAATATCTCCACTTAAAAATAATCTTATAATAATCCTTTATTTTTTAATATGTTTGCAGGATTATCTTCCAGTGCTTTAATTACTTCTTTTTCTGGCATTCCCGAACCCAAACCAAACCTATAAGCAGTATCATAAGAAATTAAATCTCTTGGTGCGTGAGTATCTGTGTCAATAACCAAATTAGCCTCAACTTCCAGTGCAACTTTTCCAACATGACCGTTACTCAAACTATGGCCACGGCGAGTACTAATTTCCAGAGCAACATCATTTTTTTTAGCGTTTAATGCTTCTTCGTAAGTTATAAGACCTGGATGTGCTAGGATATCAACTTCGGGGCAATTAACTGCGGCCCAATTAGTTCCTTCTATCACAGGTTCCACCATAGTTTCCCCGTGAACCACTACTATTTCAGCACCAAGAGCTTTTGCCTTTTTAGCAAGTTTATCAATAATTTCTGAAGGAGCATGGGTTATTTCTGCACCGGGAATAATCTGAATATCCCAGTTATCTCTTATATCATCAACAGCTTTGATTATGTGGCTGACACAGTCGATATTTGATGCATCTACATGGTCTGTTATGGCAATAGCCTGATGGCCCAGTACATATGCTCTACGGGCTAGTTCAGAAGGGAGAAGCTCACCATCACTAAAAATACTGTGAGTATGTAAATCTATTCTTTTTTTAATTTTAAACCCTCTGTTATATTATTTTAATTTTAAATCAATTAATAAGTGATCTTCGAATATTTGGATAAATTTACAGCCATCTAATATTTATTATAATATTATATTAATTTTTATTCCTTTAATTACTTATTATTAATTAATAATTCTATTACTCCACATAATTTAAACACTTTAATGTGGAATATAATTATATTCTAATTAAATAATTTAGGAAATTTGATTTATATGTTAAGTGTGATATAATGGAATGCAGTGTGTTTGTACCCTCTCATATAACTGGGTTTTTTCAGATTATAGAGAATTTTGATCCCCTAAAGAAAGGTTCCAAAGGAGCAGGAGTAGTAATGGATAAGGGAGTGATCACTCATGTTAAAACCTCTAAAATCGAAAATAAACTTGATATAACAATTAATGGAAAAAAAGATAACTATAACGATCTTATCACCCGTAAAACCGTGGAATTACTTAAAGATACTTATTTTTTTGATATTGGGCTTAAAATAGAACATGAAATACAAGTTCCTATTGGATGTGGATTTGGAACTTCGGCTTCTTGTTCCCTGGGAGCGGCTTTAGGAGTATCTCAATTATTAAAATTACCTTTGAGTTTTAACCAGATAGCTGCAGTGGCCCACCATGCTGAAGTTTCACTGGGAACTGGATTGGGGGATTTAATAGCTGAAACTTCTGGAGGAATTGTAATGAGATTGAAAGAAGGACCGCCGGGCTTTGGAAAAATTAATCATGTCATTTCAAAGCCTTTATATGTAATATCTAAAACACTGGGCGAGATGGATACATCTAGCATAATTCAGGATCCGCAACACCAGAAAAAAATTAATATTACTGGTAGTGGAATGCTCAATAAACTATTAATGGATCCTCGGCCTGAGAGATTTATGCAGCTTTCGTATGAGTTTGCAAAAGAAACCTCATTAATTTCTGAGGAAGTAAAAGAACTGGTTGATTTTCTTAATTTTGAGACTTTAGGTGCTTCCATGGCCATGTTAGGAAATACTGCTTTTGCTTTGTCTGAAATTCCAGAGACGGGTTTGGAAGATGCTATGATTAGCCGAATTGATTTTTGTGGGTGCAAATTCATTGAAATATAATAAATTTAGATGAGGGATATTTTATCATAAATATTTAACAATAACTCATTTTTTTAATAAAATTTTTAACTCTTATCTCTTAAACCAAGATATGCTTGATGATTTATTTATTGTTATAAGAAAAATTATGAGGAGATTAAGAAAAAAATAATTATCAATTTTAACAAATTTTTTAATAGTAGATTTAACAAAAGTATATATTAATCCAATATCTATATAAAAATTGGAAAGTGTGTTATTACCATTTTAATGGCCAATGAACAGATTTGTGGATTCTATGATTAAAATTGTATATGATATCAATGTTTATAGAGAAAATTTGAAACGGATTATCCAAAAAAACGATGTTGTGGTTGAATTAGGTTCTCATGTGGGCAATTCTACTCGCATTATTGCAGAACTAGCACCAGATGGTAAAATAATTGCTATTGATAATAGTCCAGAATCATTATCCCACATGGAAATGGTGGAAAAAGATTATCCTAATGTTAAATTTATACCCGGCGATGCTCGACTCCATCAAACACTGGAGAAAGTATTTAAAAAAATAAAGAAATGTGATGTGCTATCTGTTGATTTAGGTGGCGGATACCACCCCGATACGACTTTCAAAGTATATTTCATATGGTCTTCTACTTTAAAGCCGGAAAAAACGATTATTCGTAACAGTGGCCTGCTTGATTTTGTACTCACAGCAGAAACTCAGGAAGACATTAAATCTCATAAAGGATGGCTGGAATCCAGTGGAAACGCTGGTATTCCGCCCCGATTAAAAGAATTTAAACACTGGTCATCTAAGATTTATCAGGAGGGTCTAAATGATAGGGAAAAAAATAAGGATTGAGCGGATTATTGACCGAAAGACAGGTAAGTGTGTAATTGTGCCATTGGACCACGGTGCCTCTATTGGCCCAGTTCCAGGAATAATTGATATGACTCAGACTATCGATGAGGTATCAAAGGGCGGTGCAAATGCAGTATTAATGCATAAAGGAATGGTTGGAACGGGTCACAGAGGTTATGGTGGGGATATTGGTTTAATTATTCATCTTTCTGCCAGTACTGGTCTTAGCCCACACCCTAACCACAAGGTTCTGGTCACTTCTGTAGAAAAAGGCCTTAAACTAGGTGCAGATGCAGTTTCTGTACATGTTAATGTGGGATCTGAACGAGAAGCCGAAATGCTTATTAAATTAGGCACTATTTCTGAAATCTGTGATGATTGGGGAATGCCTTTAATAGCCATGATGTATCCGCGAGGAAAGGATATTAAAGATGAACACGCACCAGAAGTGGTGAAAATTGCCGCCCGGGCTGGTGCAGAACTTGGTGCGGACATAATTAAAACTAATTATACCGGAGACCCTGATACATTCAAAGAAGTGGTGGATGGATGCCCTGTACCAGTGGTAATTGCGGGTGGGTCTAAAATAGAAACAGATCAAGAACTCTTGCAAATGGTTAAGAACTCAGTTGATGTGGGTGGGGCAGGTGTAGCTATAGGAAGGAATGTATTCCAGGCTAAATCGCCTCTAAAGACAACTAGAGCTATTTCAGAGATTGTTCATAATAAATTAGAAGTTGAAGAAGCTTTAAAAATAATAAATGGGGACTAATATCTTCAATTATTATATTTTTTTTAATATAAATGGGAAGGTAACTATATGAAATTCGCTTGGATAATGCCTCCAGGAAGGACCTGGGAGGATAAGAAAGGTTACATAACCACGGCCTTAGAATCTGGTATCAATCACGTTTTGGAAATGGTGGAACTGGATAATATTAAGAAACTGGGAAATATCACTGTGATTTCTGACCAGGAAGATGCAGATATCATACTTGTTGGAAAAAATGGTGAGGGAGACAGCACCCTACATCTTCCTGCTGACTTAAATGAATCTAAAGACCTGGCTGCTGCCTCAAGCTTTAAGAGAAAAGGTAAAACTGTAGCCGCCTATGTAGAAATATCCAGTAAAAAACACGAGCAACTGGCCCGAAACATGGGCAGGGTGGTTGATTATCTTATTCTGGTAGGTAAAGATTGGACCATAATTCCATTGGAAAATATCATTGCTGATCTTCAAAAAGAGGATGTTAAAGTTATTGCAGCAGCTTCTGATTATAATGATGCTAAATTAGCACTCGAAACATTGGAACATGGTACTGATGGTATTTTGATTCAACCAAAGGATTATTCTGAGATAAAAAAAATTTCCGAGCTCATTGAAAAAATCGAATCAGAAAAATACGATTTGGTTGCCGCCACTATAACCTGTATTAAACCAGTGGGTTCAGGTGATAGGGTATGTGTGGATACTTGTTCCATGATGAATACTGGGGAAGGAATGCTTATTGGTTCATATTCCAAAGGACTTTTCTTGGTTCACAGTGAATCTCTGGAAAGTGAATATGTTGCTTCTCGACCATTCCGAGTTAATGCTGGTCCTGTACAGGCCTATGTTATGACTCCGGGAAATAAAACAAAGTATCTTTCAGAGTTAGAAACTGGAGATGAGGTACTGGTTGTGGATGATAATGGTAAAAGTAAAGTGGCCATTGTAGGTAGAATTAAAATTGAAAAAAGGCCATTAATGCTTCTGGAAGCAGAATTTGAAGGGGTTAAAGTCAAAACTCTACTTCAAAATGCTGAGACTATTCGCCTAATAAATGAGAATAGTGATGCCGTTTCTGTTTCTGATTTGAGAGAAGGAGATAATGTAATGATTTACCTTGATAAAGGTGCTAGGCACTTTGGAATGTCCATTGAAGAGACTATTATTGAAAAATAATATGATCCCTATTTTTATTTAAAAAGAGATAATTTATATTTATTTAAGTTAATGAGGCTAAACTTATTCAGAGTCCTTTTCAGGGTGAATTTTTTAATATATCTTTATTTTAATTTAACTTTTATTAATTTTTTTAGTAGATTTTCTTTATTTTAGACCCTAATAATAATAAAAATTTAATAAATGGGAATTATATAATATACTTAAATTTCAATGAATTTCTTGGGGGAATTATTGTTAGTTACCATGTAGATATAATTAGTCCGGAAAAAAAAGATCAGCTTCTTCAAGAATTAAATTTTGATTTTACTTTTGAAAGAAAGGCTAATATTCATGGAGCATGTGTAAAACTATTAACTGATAATGAAGATTTTAAAGAGGAATGGGAAGACAATTTTAAATTCATGAATGAAGATATCCGCCCTCACGCTAAAATTATTTCTTTTAATACGGGTGGAGATTTAAAGGTACTCTATGAACCAGTATCTCGAATATGTATAATACAAAATTGCGACTATTATGGTTGGATAAAGAGCATAGCATTAGCGGTTGTATCTGATTTTTTTGAGGAATATAACTCAGAAAATCGTCGTTATTCACTCCATGCATCTGCAGTGGACTTTGGTGGTCATGCACTTGGCATTATTGGTCCTCCTGGAACTGGAAAAACTACTTTAACCTACGGTCTTCTTACAGATAATAGATTTAATTACATATCTGATGACTGGTTTTTTACCCGCCTGTTTGACAATGATATGGTCATATATTCATCAGAAAAAAACTCCTATATTCGTGATGATATTATAGGGGTCTGGCCCGAGTTTTCTAATAATTTAAATAAGGTTAAATTGGATAACCGTCAAAGAGGTCTGGCCGATGTTAAAAATTTGTTTCAGGGCCGAGTACGTGAATCTTCTACACTTCATTCCCTTGTGCTTCTACAGAGAGATTTTTCAGAGACTCCTTTTAAACGATTATCCATTCCAGAAGCTTTAAATTATATGGAAAATAATGATTTTTGCAATCCTCATCAATTAATTCGAAATAGAAGGAAATACAATTTACGTATGGATTTTCTCAAAAGTGTTTTTTCAAAAGTAGATGTTTATATGTTAAATACGATTGAAACACCTTTAAAAAGTTTAAATAGGATAATTGGCCTGCTGACGGATTATTAAAAATCATGTTATTAAATAAGATTACTTCTGGCATATATGAGAAATAATCTAAAATCTTTCCATTAATAAATAATTTATTAATTATTTTATAAAATAAAGGGTGGTATTATGGATGATTCTTTAGATATTAGGGCTTTTTTAGCTGTGGATATAGATAAAAAACTCATAGAAAGGATAGTAGAAGTTCAAGAACTAGTAAATGAGGTGGGGGCGCCTGTTAAATTTGTTGAACCAGAAAATCTCCATTTCACCATTAAATTTTTTGGAGATGTGAATGAAGAAAAATTAAACCAAATAAAAAGCATAATTGACAAAGGCATCGTAAAATTGTCTCCTTTTGAAATAGAAATCCATGGAATGGGAGTATTTCCTAGTTTAAGATATATAAGGGTTTTATGGTTAGGTACTAATGTTTATGAATCATTTTCAAATCTACAGAAAGAATTTGACCCGGAATTTGTAAAAATAGGTTTTAAAAAAGAAAGAAGTTACATACCCCATCTTACTATAGGTCGTCTAAAAGGATCGAACAAAAAAGATCTTCTGGTGGAAAAAATTGAACAATTAAATGATATAGATATTGGGAATATTCTTATTAACCAATTAATTCTTAAAAAAAGTGAATTAACACCTTCAGGGCCAATATACACTAATATGGAAACATATGAACTATAATATCTATTTTAATTTATATTTCTGGTAGGTAGATTAAATTTGCCATTTTTTTTATTCAAATAACTTTAAATTATCACTTAAGCATATTTTAACTTCAAATCATTTGTATATGACTTAACTCTTTTTAAGATAAGAGATATAATTTATTATATTAAAGTTAAATTCACTAAAAATTACTCTATTTTATATACATCAGTATAAAATATTTATATTTATTATTATGAGGGAAGCTGTATGGATTTTGATATAATTCTAACCACTATAAAACCCACAATAAATGAAAAAGAAAAAGTAGAATCTCTGGCTGATTCCATGATTGATTTTATTAATCAAAATGCTTCTGAGGAAGGAATCCCTGTAGAAGCATTACTGGTGGGGTCGGTGGCTAAAAAAACATGGTTATCTGGCAAAGCGGATATTGATATTTTTTTACACTTTCCGCTGGATACTCCCCTTGACCAATTAAAAGAACAAGGCCTTTTTATTGGTCATGAATGCATAAAACACTTTTCTGGAACATGGGAAGAACGTTATGCATCTCATCCATATGTCACTGGTTTTATAAATGGTTATTCAGTTGATTTTGTACCATGTTACACCATAACAAGTGCTAAACAGCTTAAATCAGCGGTTGACCGTACTATTCTCCACACCCATTATATCAAATCTAATCTAAAAGAAAATCAAATTAACGAAGTTTTGTTGCTTAAAAAATTCATGGAAGGGTTGGAAACTTATGGTTCTGAATTTAAGGTGGGTGGTTTTGCAGGGTATCTTTGTGAACTACTTATTTTAAAATACAATAATTTCATAGGAGTGTTAAATGCCGCAGCCTATCTTTGGAAAAAGGGCACCATCATTGATTTAGAGGATTATAAGACAGGAGAAATCTTTGATGATCCATTGGTTGTGGTGGATCCTGTAGATAAAAATAGGAATGTTGCATCGGCTTTGAAATTGCAGAAAATGGCCGAATTCATTGCAGCTTCTCGAAATTTTATTAAATCTCCATCGGAGGATTATTTCAAAAACTTGTCTCGTTGCCGCGATTGGAGTATTATAGCTGAAGAATTTAATTCTCGCAGCACGAAAACATATTTAATTTGTTTTAAACCTCCTGAAATTCCTTCTGATGCAATTTATCCTCAATTAAAAAAGACCGAAATATCTTTTAAAACCAAACTCGATTTAGAGGGATTCAATATATTTAAAAGTGGAAACTGGAGTGATGAATC
>JAUXXK010000248.1 GCA_030681145.1 Methanobacteriaceae archaeon
CTGTTTGATGTTTATAAAGAGCCATTTCAATATTAGCATTTAACTCACTAGATTTAAATGGTTTTATAATGTAACCATAAGGTTGAGTTACCCTAGCCCTTTCTAATATTTCTTCATCAGCATAAGCAGTTAAATAAATAATAGGAATATCATTAGTATCATGAATAATTTTTGCAGCATCGATACCATCCATATCGCCTTTAATAACAATATCCATTAATATAATATCGGGATAATGTTCTTTAGCAGCTCGAATAGCATTTTCTCCAGATGCTACCATCTCTACTACAGTATGGCCCATATTCTCCAGCTTGTGTTTAATACCCATTGCAACAATAGCTTCATCTTCGACTACTAGAACTCTTGCGCTGACCATAAATCCTCCCCTCAATCAATAATAAATACTCATAATTTTTAATCAAAAATATATATAATCCATTATTTATTAATAAGTTTCGATAATTTCCAGTCAAAATTATAAATAATTTAGCGATTTATATGTTTAAAGTAATTTAAAGCACTATATTAGTTTTTATAAATAAATAGACCATTAAATCCTTTTCTTGTAATCCAATTCTTTAAATCTAATTTCAAATTTAGAAGGTTTCGATATCTTTAAAGATCCATCAAGTTGATCCACCAAATTATTAACAATTTTTAGACCCAAAGTATTTGTTTTCTCCACATTAAAAGATTCAGGAATTCCAATTCCATCATCATGAATCTTTAAATAAAAATCATTTTCATTTAACCTGTGCAAATGCACATTAACCTTTCCATTTCCCTTTGGAAAAGCATATTTAAGTGAATTGGAAACAATTTCGTTAATAATCAATCCACATGGAATGGCAGCATCAATATTCATTAGAACATCATCTACATCCAATTCAAATCCAATATTCTTTTTATCCGCACCATATGAATTAAATAAATCAGTAATTAAACTACCAACATATTCTATTAAATTTATCTTAGATATGTCTCTTGATTGATATAATTTCTCATGAATCAATGCCATAGCCTGTATTCTGTTTTGGCTTTCTTTATATAATTCAATTAATCTATCATCATTAACTTGGGTAGACTGGAGCGTAAGAAGCGTAGAAATTATTTGCATGTTATTTTTTACACGGTGATGTATCTCTCTTAACAATATTTCTTTTTCTTTAAGTGAACTTTTTATTTCATTTTGAGCCTTTTTTTGTTCAGTAATGTCACGAAAAGATAGAATTCCCTTACCTGTATCGTTTAATAATTCATAAGCCGCGAAAAAATATCTAATATCACCTGAGCGATTTTTAAGAGAAACTTCAAAGTTTTTTGGTATAGATTGAGGATTTATTCTATGCAACCGGTGATAACCTATCATCCGTTCCACATCTTCAGGAGTCACAAAATCAATCCATTTAATTTTGTGTCGTAGTTCATCATTTTTAAAACCTGAGAAATCTTCAAATTCAGTATTAACCCGAGATATGATCATGTCCTTTTCAAATATTAAAGATAGAGTACCAATATTTTCAAAAATATCCTTATAATCATTTTTTTCTTCTTCAATAGATTTTAATTCCATTTTTTCGTTAGTAACATCTTTTCCAGAGATAAAATATAATTTCTGATTATTAATTGAATCCACAGGAATGATACATGTATCAAATATTTTTTCTTCACCATCAATATCAAAAATAAGTTCTTTACGGGAAACATTCTCATCAAAGATATTTGAAATATCCATATTAACCCATTTATCCAAATTATGGTCAAGGATATTGTGTATAGAAGTATTCATAAAATCCAATCCGGCATCATTAACATCAACTAAATGACCATCTTCCCGGCAAA
>JAUXXK010000162.1 GCA_030681145.1 Methanobacteriaceae archaeon
ATTTTTAGATGCGCACTGTGTAAGTAACGTGCCAGATAAACCGTTTATGTTTCCAAATGGTATTATGGGAAGCCCCATATCTGCTAGTTTCTTAGTTGTTTCTTCGGTGTTTCCAGCAGCTGCAGTGGGTTGGTTTTTTTCTCTGACAACCATACTATTAAATGTAATAAGCTCTTTGCTGTTATTTCTATTCATCCAATCTACAATAGCACTAGTCATGTCATAAACAACAGTTGGTGGCACTATAAAATCGGATAGGAACAATACTAATCCTTCTGCTTCGTATATTCTGAATGGATGTATGGCTACACCCTTATATAAAACTGCTAATGGTGGAAAATATTTGGATTCAATATATCCTATTTCCTTCATTTTGAGATCTTCTACCAGAAGCCAGCCAACAATATTTCCAATTAAACCTACTCCAGGAGATCCTTCTAATACAATAGCATCTTCAATATTTTCTGATGTAATAGTACAACATTCTGTTTTATTTTCAATCATTATGGTGCTCCTCCCGCTCCTCCTAGATTTTTACCAGTGATAGGATCAATATAAATTTCTCCAACATTTTTATTATTCATAGTTATTGGCACGATATATATTTTTTTTCCATCAACAGTTTTTAATTCAGGAGTACCAGCGGTTGCTCCTTCTTCTTGAATGTATTTTTCAGCTATTTTTTTAGCTTCAGAAGACGATATTTTCACATCAGAACCTCCATTACTACTATCACTACTAGTTTGAACACTTCCTGATGAAGAAGATGATCCACTTTGTCCTTGTACGTCAGAAGAAGAACTGGAGGGTTGATCATCTTTTTGACTGGAACTACTACTCTGAGGATTTGTATAATCCCATAATTGTGGTGTCTGGCTAATCTGATAGCTAGCGGCTGCTACACCTATCAATAGTACTATAACCACAGATATTAATATTTTTGAGCTTATCATTAACTCACCTTTGAATTATTTTTTATTTACTCTCTTATTAATCACATTAATTAATTTCTATCTCAATTATTTAAAAATAATTAAATTAAAAACTGAGATAATTAAATTATTAATAAATTTTATTAAAACATATTATTTGTATTTAATAGATTTATATTTATATGCTGAAGATATATATAAACTTTAATTAATATCTTTATTTAAATAATGAATTATAATGATTCATATCTACTTGAAAGTGATCATAAAGATTAATTATCACGAGTATTTACTAATAATCTATACTTAATCATAAGTCTAATATTATAATATTAAAGGAATTATACTAGAATTAGTCATTATATATATATCTTTCATTTTTATTTCAATTGAAAACCTTATAACATATAATAATAGTATATTAAAATGATAGTTTTTAACTTTAAAAACAAGAGGTGATACATTTGAGCGAAAGGATTGTTATATCGCCGACATCACGACAAGAAGGACATGCAGAACTTGTCATGGAAGTCGATGATGAAGGAATCGTGACCAAGGGTCGATACTTTAGTATTACTCCTGTAAGAGGTCTTGAAAAAATAGTTACTGGAAAAGCCCCAGAGACCGCACCGGTAATGGTACAGCGGATTTGTGGTGTTTGTCCGATACCTCACACTTTAGCTTCAGTTGAAGCCATGGATGATTCTCTGGACATTGAAGTACCTAAAGCAGGACGACTTTTAAGAGAATTAACTCTCATGGCCCACGATATAAACAGCCATGCTATTCATCATTTTTTAATAGCAGCTGATTTTGTGCCTGAAAATCTTATGGCTACTGCTATAAACTCTGTTTCCGAAATCCGGAAAAATGCACAGTACGTAGTGGACATGGTGGCTGGTGAAGGTATTCATCCATCCGATGTACGGATTGGAGGAATGGCTGATAACATCAGTGAATTAGCTAGAAAAAAACTTTACACTAGATTAAAACAATTAAAACCAAAAGTTGATCAACATGTTGAATTGATGATTGGTTTAATTGCTGATAAAGACCTGCCTAAAGGTTTAGGTGTTCACGGTCAACCAACTCTGGCTAGTGCAAAAATTTACGGTGACAGAACTCAATTTGATCTAGACAGATTCACAGAAGTAATGCCTGAAAGTTGGTATGATGACGCAGATATAGCTAAAAGAGCTTGTTCTACTATTCCATTATATGATGGGGTTAATGTAGAAGTAGGTCCAAGAGCAAGAGCTTCTGTATTTGGGGGATTCAAAGACACTGGTGTTGTAGCCCAACATGTGGCTAGAGCTTACGAAATGAAAACTGCTTTATCCAGAGCTATTGCTATTTTGGATGAATTAGATACTTCTGCCCCTACTCTAGCTGATTTCGATGTTACTGGTACCAATAAATTAGGAATTGGTGCTATTGAAGGACCAAGAGGACTGGATGTACACATGGCCCAAGTTGCCAATGGTAAAACTCAGTTCTACAGTGCTTTAGTTCCAACAACCTGGAATATACCTACTATGGGTCCTGCAACTGAAGGTTTCCATCATGAATTCGGACCTCACGTAATTCGAGCATACGACCCATGTCTCTCATGCGCTACTCATGTAATGGTAGTGGATGATGAAGATAGTAGTGTCATTAAAAATGAAATTATCAGAATTTAATGGATAAAAAGGGAATAATATGCCATATGATGCAGAAATAATAGTTGTAGGTTGCGGAAACGTCTTATTTAAAGACGATGGTTTCGGTCCAGCAGTTATTGTGGCCTTGGAAGAATATTTCAAAGAACATGAAAATGAAAAACCAGAAAATGCTATGTTTATTGATGCTGGAACGGGCGGCCCCCATTTCGTATTCTCCCTTCCCCACGACTCCTGGAAAAAAATGATCGTGGTTGATGTGGCTGAATTTAAAGCAGAACCAGGCACACTGAGAAAATTCAATGTCGATGAAATTCCAAAAGGATCCTATGAAAATATGCACTCTTGGCCGGTAAATCAACCTTTACATGATTTAAATGAAAATATTGATGTAATGGTCATTGGATGCAAACCTAAGGAAATTTCTGCCCCGGATGTGGTCATGGGGCTTACTTCCCCAGTAGAAAATGCTATTCCCGAAGCCATTAAAATGATTTTAAAGGAGATAGGGGTTTAGTAAATGAGCTTGATTTCAAAAATAAAGCGATTTTTAGGAATTGAAACTAAACCAGCTAATGAGGAGGCTAAACCAGCAAAATCAGGAGAAGTTGGAGCTTCAGAACAGGAGGTTGAAAAAGTGGCCGAAGAAAATGCAAAACCAAGAATTGGTTACATCCACCTTAGTGGATGTACCGGAGATGTTATGTCGTTAAGTGAGAATTACGACATTCTCGCCGAATTACTCACCAACATGGTGGATATTGTTTATGGACAAACCCTGGCAGACGTATGGGAAATGCCAGAAATGGATCTGGCACTTGTAGAAGGGTCTGTTTGTCTGCAGGATGAACACAGCCTGCATGAATTGATGGAAGCAAGGGAAAAAGCAAATATGGTATGTGCTTTTGGTTCCTGTGCTGCTACCGGATGTTTCACTCGATACTCTCGAGGTGGACAGCAAGCAAGACCAGATCATGAATCATTTTTACCTATAGCTGATTTGATTAAAGTTGATTGTGCCATACCAGGATGTCCTCCGTCCCCTGAAATTATTGCTAAAACAGTAGTGGCTTTAATTAATGGTGATATGGATTACTTACAGCCTATGATAGATTTAGCAGGTATGACCGAAGGATGTGGATGCGATCTACAAAAATACGTGGTCAACCAGGCTTTGTGTATTGGATGTGGAACATGTGCCATGTCCTGCCAGACAAGAGCTGTGGACATGACTAGTGGAAGGCCTGAAGTTAATGGTGACCGCTGTGTAAAATGTGGAATCTGTTACACTCAGTGCCCTAGAAGCTGGTGGCCGGAAGAACAAATCAAAAAGGACTTAGGACTATAGGAGGCTGAAAAAATGGTTTTAGGTACTTACAAAGAAATAGTCTCTGCAAGAGCAACTGATAAACAAATCCAGAAAGTTTCTCAAGATGGAGGAATTGTCACAGGATTATTAGCTTTTGCACTGGAAGAAAAAATCATCGAAGGAGCTGTAGTGGCGGGGCCTGGAAAAGAATTATGGAAACCAGAACCTATGGTGGCCATGACTGCAGATGAAATCATTGCTGCTGCTGGTACCAAATACACTTTCTCTCCTAATGTAATGATGTTGAAAAAAGCAGTTCGTCAGTATGGTATTGAAAAATTAGGAACTGTTGCTATTCCATGTCAAACTATGGGTATTCGAAAAATGCAATCCTATCCGTTTGGTGTGCGATTCCTAGCCGACAAAATAAAATTACTAATTGGTATTTACTGTATGGAAAACTTCCCATTCGCCTCTCTTGAAACTTTTGTTTCAGAGAAAATGGGGATTAGTACAGACTTAGTAGAGAAAATGGACATTGGTAAAGGTAAGCTATGGGTTTATACTCAAGATGATGTTTTAAGTATACCACTTAAAGAAACCCATGGATATGAACAGTCTGGATGTAATGTCTGTCTGGATTACGTCGCTGAATTAGGTGATGTGTCCACAGGATCTGTTGGTTCACCGGATGGATGGTCCACAGTTATAACCAGAACCGATGGTGGAGACACCATATTCAAACAAGCAATAGATGCTGGAATATTCGAGACCAAAGACATGGCTGATGTTAAACCGGGTCTTGGACTTCTAGAAAAATTATCTGCTCAGAAAAAAGAGAAAAACCAAAAAACAATCGACAAGAGAAAAGAAATGGGATTACCTGTTCCATTCTAATTTCTCTTTTTTATTTTATTTTTCAGTAATAACATATTATAAGTTAATTAGTGGCACTATTTTTGTTTAATATTTTACAACACATTTTTATAAAAATTATAAATTACTCAGTTATTATCTGACAACCATCTGGTTCTACAATAACGGTATGTTCGGCTTGTGAAACCCATGATCCGCTTTTTTCTCTCAGAACATGATAAGGGTAAACAATCCTAGACTTAATTAACATCCTCATTGATGAATTCAGCCTATTTTCATCAAATCCATCGATAAGCCATCTTTGAGCGAATGGGAGGATGTTATATTCCTTTTTTATATGATTGAGAACTTTTTGTGCATGCATTACTCTTAAAGGCCTATCTCTAAGGAAACGGAATATATAACTGTGAGCCATATCAGTAACATATCCTATTCCGTCAGTTGCAAAAGGTTCTATTGCCAAAACATCCCCTTCTTCTAATTTATGCCCATTTTTTTCGCTTATACTTGGAACAGAAAGGCCTGAATGTAAAATCCATTGATCCATACTGTGTCCAGTTAAATTAGCTACAGGAAGAAATCCATGATCTTTAATAGTTTGCTCTACTACGCTTCCTATTTTTTCAAGTTCTACACCTGCTCTTATGGTACTTATTGCATTTGATAAACCTTCTTTTGATGCTTCGATCATTTTAAGATTTTTTTCTGCCAGCTCTTCACTATAATTTTTTTCTCCCAGTTCTTGGTATCCATTAACCAGAATACTAACAGCGCTGTCTGCAATATAACCATTCACATGTGCTCCTAAATCAAGTTTAACTATATCTCCTGCATGTATGATGTTTTCATCTCCAGGCGGCGATGTGTAATGTGCGGTTATTTCATTTATGGAAACATTACATGGAAATGCTGGAAAACCCCCTTTTTCAATAATTTTGTATTCTACAAAATTCACCAGATCAATAATCGGCAATCCATCTTCTATTAATTTAATTGCTTCTTCTCTAATTTCAGAAACAATTTTTCCTGCTTTTTCATAGGACTTTATCATAAGATCACTATCTTTGAGATTAATTATAAGATTTAAAGATAATTTATATTCCAAACAAGTTTTTTTAATTTTTTATTAATTATATGATTTTTTTCATATCAATTCTTTCTTATTAATTCAATTATAATAATATATTTATGCAAACTCCAAAAATTTGAACTGAGCAGACAATTAAATATTAATTACATAAAAAACATACTAGATATGGTTTTAATAAGAATTTTTTAATATAAATACAAACAAAGATAGTTGGAGGAAAACTATGGCTTCAAGTACATTTGCAATACCACAAAACATGCTTCTTTTGATTATTGCAGTAATTGCATTAATCACTATAATAATTGTGACTATTCAATGGAGAAGAGTTAGGGAAACTCAAAATAATGCTATTCTCATTGATAAACAAATAGAACTGAAAAAGATATCTATGGTTGAAAAAGACATGGATTCCAAAAGACTATTAGAAACAGCAATGCCTTTGCCTAAAGACCAACAAGAAAAACTTACAAGTATTCGCAGGAGTACTTCTGATACAATGCACGAAATTGGATACCTCCATAGTGAAGTAAGTGAAAGACTGGCCAGACTGGAAGCTCAAACTGAATTCAGAAAACTACAGAAAATGCTCAATGAAATCGAGGTTAAAGAATCTGAGCTCGAAAAAACATTAAAAGACATTAAAAAGCATTAAAGGAGATTAATCATGGACCCTGTGTCATTATTGGCTATTTTAATATTGGCTGGAGCGATAGTAGTGCTTCTTTTTTATTATTTACAAAACTCCAGTAATGCTAGTGTAGGTAAATTTAGAACTCAAGTATATGAGTTCGGAGACCGTGTAGGTGGAGGTAATGAAACTATGTCCGGTATGGGTGAAAAAACAGCAGGCATGGGTGAAAAAATGTCTGGAATGAGTGATAAGATCATGGGTAAAGTTAAAGAAGTGCCTATAAGCACGGATCTTCTTTCCAACAAAATTGACGCTTTTTTAAACGAAAAAAGCGATGAATTAATTAAAGACTGGGAACTCGCTACTAAATCTGATATCGGTGGCCTTGAAAAAAGGATGGATGCAGCTAATCAAAATATTGATGAATTAGAGAACAGGCTTAATGAATACCGTACTCACACCAATAAAAAGATGAAATCCTTTGATGAAAGGTTGAAAAAGCTGGAAGAAGATGAAGAAACCCCTCAATAATTTTTTTTAAATCAATATTTATATTGCAATTTATTTTAAATATTTTTATTATTACATATTAGATTATACAATCTTATCAAAGCCATTTTCTATTTAATTTTATGTGGGGGTTTTCTTGATAATCTGAAGATTTTGGATATTCAGTAAATAAAGAAAATATGGGGTTATCCACAAAAAAGAATAATTATTTTCATAATTTTTGAATATTCAATGGAAACCTTTATATATGAATATCACTAATGTTTAGTTACAGCGGGGTGGGGTAGTCTGGTGATCCCGCGGGGCTCATAACCCCGAGAGCCCTAGTTCAAATCTAGGCCCCGCTATTATTTTTTATCTCTCATTTAAAAATATTATTAAACCTTTAATTGAGTATTATCCATTTAAATTAAAAAGATTAATTTTGCTTTAGTAGACTAATTAGCAAAGTTACTTTTAAAACTTTAGATAATAACTAAAATCTTGATAAAATTAAATTATTTACATCAGGTTTTTATTTATAATAACCCTATTAAATTTATACTGGGTTTTATGGTAAGCCGAAGAGCAGCCACCGGTTTCCCTTAAGGGTTTAAACTGAGGAAACTCCACCCATCCTACAGAAACCGCGGTACTGTGAGGTACCTGCTGAGAAGTTGGACTCTGGAGCAGAAACGAAACGTCTTTTAATGAATGAATATGAAGCTCATTATAAAGAGTGGAAGACATTAAAAGGAACGGTGAAACGGCCAATCCGCGGGATGCAAGGACAAATGCTGCTGTTGACTAACTGTACGAGGCAGAGGTAGTCCGCATAGATGAATGCTGCTGAAACAGAAGGTGGGTTACTCCCGGCATGCCATATAATTCAATTAGCATTTTTGATATTAACTTTTTAAATAAGTTAAATTTTTTTATAACCCATTTTTCATAATAGAAAAGCCCAAATTTCCGTATTCAACTTTATTGGACTGCAGTGATAAACACTAAAACATTTTTTAAATTCACAACTCTAATTCCATTATTTATTATAAAAGTTCTTCATTATCTTCATGTTGATTATGGGTGGGGAATTCTGGCTAAATATATTTATTGCATTTTCTTTAATATTATGCACACCTGGATCTTTTCCATTTGCAATAAAACTCCTTTATTTACTTAATTATTTATTATATGAACTAATTTTTTATTCATAAAAATATTCATCTTGCAGATTAACTAATGCTAATGTATTTTTATTAGTTTTTACTAAAATAAGAAAAATGGAAATTTATAGACTTTCTTATAAAAATTTACGGCGCAACTGGTGGAGAAACTTTTCTACTGTTATTAGGATAGCCTTTGGTGTAGTAATTCTAATTCTGCTTTTAAGTTCAGGAATTGGATTAAAAACATTTTTAAAGGAAGAACAACCAGTCACTAGCAATTTATTTTCTAATCAAACTAATCAAACATCAAATCTGAACTTAACCAGCAAAGAACTGCTTAATTCTGGAGTCGATTTTTTTAATAGCACGTTAGGTTTAAATTTAACTAATTCTCAGGCGATGGGATTCATAAGTTCTATTTTAACTAATGTCATATATTTGGTTGATGTATTGGCCAGCTTAATCTTTTTAGTTGGTATTTTTGGTATAACTTATGCTATGGATATGAATCTTCTGGAAAGAAAAAGAGAAATAGCTTTGCTAAAACTTATGGGATTTACAACCTTTCAGGTTGCTTTTACCCACTTATTGGAGGCGGCATTACTGGGATTTATAGGTGCAATCGTGGGAAGCATCATAGGTGTATTAACCATTTTTGTAGTTAATCATTTCATTGAAATTATTTCTATTTCTGTTATCTTACCGTTGTGGTTACCTATTCTGGTTATAATATTAACTGCTCTTTTAAGTGCCATCATTGCATTGATTTCGGTATGGTTTAATACAAAGATAGATCCTTTAGGGGTTTTAAGGTATGGATAAAACTATTTTAGAATTTAATGGAGTAACAAAAGAGTACAAGGATGCTGAAACAAGAGTGGTTTCACTAAATGGAATTAATTTTAAATTAAAAAAAAATTCTTTAAATCTGATTAATGGATTCACGGGTTCTGGAAAAACTACTATTTTTAATTTAATTACTTTGATGGATATTCCTAGTGATGGTAATATTTTTTTAGATGATGTAATACTTTCTGGGCTTTCTAATTCTGAAAGAACTATTTTAAGAAGAGAAAAAATAGGAAGTTTCCTTCGCTATGAAAACTTAATGCCATATCTTTCTGTTCTGGAAAATGTCATGCTTCCCATGATTACTACTGATAAGGAAAAGGCTTTAAAAATTTTAGAAGTAGTTGGTCTGTCTGATAAGATAGATACATTTCCCGAGGGTCTTTCTACTCATGAAAAACAAATAACAGCTTTAGCCCGAGCCATGATAAACGATCCGTTAATTATTGTAGCGGATGAGCCTTTTGCTGATTTAGATGATGAAAATACTTTGAAGTTAATGAAATTATTGAATAAAATAAAAAATATAACATCATTTATCATTTTATCTGATAGTGATGTTTTAAAGCAATACTTTGACCGGGTATTTATTTTAAAAAAGGGTAAATTAGTTGAAAATAAGAATTAATTTTATTTAAATCAGAGTAAAGTAATGAAATTTCTTTATTAACAAATATTTTTTAGATTTAAAATATATTGAAATTCATAGAGATATGTACTATCATATGCACCATACTTAAAAATGGGGATGGTTTAACTATTAACTTTCTTTAAATTAAAAGTAGAAATAATAAAATAAAGGAGTTTAGTTTTTTCTTTATTTTGATACAACCTTAAGTCAAGGATATGGCCTAATGATTGATAGCATCTTTTACCTTGTCAAAAAATCCTTTATCAGCATTATGTATTTCATCCCCACTTATGTCAGCAAATTCTTGCAGGAGCTGTTTTTGCTTTGGACTTAATTTTCGAGGAGTAACCACTTTTACTTTCACATAAAGATTACCTTTCCCATTCCATCTTAAATGAGGCATACCTTGGCCTTTAAGGCGAAAAGTTGTCTCACTTTGAGTACCAGAAGGTATTTTGAGTTCTACGGGGTTTTCCAAGGTAGGAATTTCTACAGAATCTCCAAGCGATGCCTGAACAAAGCTAATAGGCTTTTCATGGTGGAGATTAGCTCCTTCTCTTTGGAAAAGTTTATGATCTTTCACATGCATCATAACATAAAGATCTCCGGGAGGGCCATTACGGGCACCCACTTCTCCTTCTCCACTAACTCTCAAACGAGAGCCTGTTTCTACTCCTGGAGGGATGTTTATATGTATAGTGCTGGTCTGCTTGACTATTCCTCTCCCATGACAGCTTTGGCACGGTTCTTGTACAATGCTTCCTTCTCCATGACAGTTTCTGCAGGGGGTAATATTGACCATCTGGCCTAAAAATGTATTATTTACCTGACGGACCTGTCCACTTCCTCCACATGTTTGGCAAGTGGTGATGTTAGTACCAGGTTGGGCTCGGCTTCCTTCACAAACAGGACAAGTTTTGGTGTGTGGAACATTGATATCTGTTTCCAGGCCATCAAATGCATCTTCTAAAGTTATTTCTAGATCGTAGTAAACATCTGCTCCCTTTTGAGGGCCTTGTCTTCTAGATCTTCCAAAACCAAACATATCAAAAATATTGCTCGCATCAAATCCAAATCCTCGGAATATATCATCGAAATTTATATTGTTGAATATATCTTCTTGTGAGAACCCACCCATTCCAGCATGACCATACTGATCGTATGTATTTCTTTTTTCTTCATCAGAAAGAACACCATAAGCTTCACTGATTTCTTTAAACTTATCTGATGCTTCTAGGTCTTCACTTACATCTGGATGGTACTTCATGGCCAGTTTTCGGTAGGCTTTTTTAATATTTTTTTTATCGGCTCCTTTTTCTACGCCCAGAACCTCATAATAATCGCGTTTTTCTGCCATTTATTTGTCACCTTGGATTAAACTAATGGATTAGTGCATATATAATAAATATATAGAATAAGCATAATAATTTTATCACTTTAGATTATTAAATGAATAATTATGGTGATGGTAAATAAAGTTTATTAAATTTTAACATTTTATAACATTTCAATTATCAATTATAAATAATGTCTTAAAATTAAAATTAAGTAGAATCATTGAATCTATGCTGGATTCAATGATAACACTTTTATTCTATTTATTTATTATTTATCTACTTTTTAACTTCGTAGTCAGCATCTACAGCATCATCATCTTCAGAATTTTCTTGCTGTGGCTCTTGGGATTGTTCTGCTTGAGATTGAGCTTTTTGAGCTTCTTGGTATATTGTAGCGCCTATTTCCTGAATTAATTTAGTTAATTCTTCAGTTTTGGCTTTAATAGCAGCAATATCTTCACCAGTAACTAAATTTCGAAGTTCTTCAACTAATTTTTCCACATTTTCCTTTTTATCACCGGGAACTTTGTCACCCAGTTCTTCTAAAGTTTTTTCAGAAGTGTAGATCATGGAGTCTGCATTGTTGCGAACTTCAATTTCTTCCTGTTTCTGTTTATCCTCTTCAGCGTGCAGTTCCGCGTCTCTAACTTTTTGATCGATTTCATCATCAGAAAGCTTGTTAGGAGCAGTAATGGTTATGGCTTGTTCTTTACCAGTTCCCATGTCCTTAGCAGAAACATTCATAATACCATTGGCATCTATATCAAATGAAACTTCAATTTGAGGCATTCCTCTTGGTGCTGGTGGGATTCCCACTAATTGGAATCTTCCGAGTGTAGCATTATCTGCAGCCATTGGCCTTTCTCCCTGCAGGACATGTATGTCTACAGAAGTTTGAGAATCTGCTGCGGTAGAGAATACTTGACTCTTTTTAGCAGGAATAGTGGTGTTTCTTTCAATTAACTTGGTTGATACTCCACCTAAAGTTTCAATTCCTAAGGATAATGGTGTTACATCCAGAAGAACAAGATCTTTAATTTCTCCGGCAAGTACTCCACCCTGGATAGCGGCTCCCATGGCTACACATTCCATAGGGTCAATTCCTCTTTCAATGGTTTTTCCAATGAAGTCTTCCACGAATTTTTGAACAACAGGCATCCTGGTTGGTCCTCCTACCAGAATAATCTTGTCCACATCGTTTTTACTCATTTTGGCATCCGAAATGGCTTGTTGCATTGGTCCTGAACACTTTTTGATAATTGGATCAACTAGTTCTTCTAATTTGGCCCTGGTTAAGGTGTGAATCAGGTTTTTAGGTCCATCTGCAGCTACAGTAATGAATGGTAAGTTAATTTCAGTGGTTAAAGTGGTTGAAAGTTCGATTTTGGCCTTTTCACCGGCTTCTCTTAATCTTTGCACCGCTTGATCATCAAGCATCAGGTCGATTCCAGTTTCTTTCTTGAATTCACTGGCCAGATAATTCATTATGGTGTTATCCATATCTGTTCCACCTAATTTAGTGTCCCCACTGGTGGATTTTACTTCAAATACTCCTCCACCAAATTCCATAATGGTTACATCTAAGGTTCCGCCACCAAAATCAAAAACCATGATTTCTAATTCTTCTTCCTGTTCTTTGTCCACACCATAGGCTAAACTGGCTGAAGTAGGTTCATTTACCAGACGAACTACATCCAAACCAGCAATGGTTCCCGCGTCCTTGGTAGCAGTCCTCTGGTTGTCGTCAAAGTAAGCAGGAACAGTAATTACTGCTTTTTTAACTTCTTCTCCCAGGAAGGATTCGGCGTCTTTTTTAATTTTTTGTAAGATGAAAGCAGATATTTCTTGAGGAGTGTATTGTTTCCCACGAACATTTACTTTGGTACTGGTTCCCATACTTCTTTTAATAGCACTGATGGTATTTTCAGGGTTGGTAACAGCCTGTCTTCTGGCAGGTTCTCCTACCAATCTTTGACCGTCTTCTGTGAAGGCCACATAACTTGGGAAAGCTTTACCATACTGGGAAGCACCTTCTGCACTTGGTATGACTGTTGGTTTTCCTCCAACCAGTACTGCTGCTGCAGAGTTACTTGTTCCTAAATCAATTCCTATAATTTTTTCTTTTTTTGCCATAAATTTCACCTCTAACTCCTTAAAAATTTATATAAACTTTATTTATTTTTATTTAAGATTTTGAACTATCAATCGTGCTTTTTTAAAAACTTAAATTACAGTTCTTTAATATTTTTTATTTTTTACAGACTTTTACCATGGAATACTTAATTACCTTATCTTTTAAGGCGTATCCTTTGGCCAACTCTTCAATAACCATTCCACTTTCATAATCTTCATTATCTTCGGCCATAAGGGCTTCATGTTTGAATGGATCGAATTTTTCGCCATGGGAGGGGATTTCCACTAGACCTTCTTTTTCCAAGGTGTTTTTGAGCTTGCTGTAAATAATTTCCAGGCCATCTCGCAGTTCTTCTGCGGTTTCACACGTATTCAATGCGCGCTCAAAGTCCTGGTAAACGTCTAGTATCTTTAATATTAACCCTTCATTGGCATAAGCAATAGTCTGGGATTGCTGTTTTTCAGTGTTTTTTTTGTAATTTTCAAAATCAGCCTGCAGGCGCTGCATGTGAGATACATATTCTGCTATCTTTTCGTCTTTTTCTTCCAAACCTTTTTCTTTTTCTGAGAGTGTTTCTTCCACTTCTTCCAGTTTATCAAGAGCTTCCTGAAGTGACGTTTCTTTCTCATCAAGTAGGGACTTTTTTTTCTTTAGCTCTTCTTTGAACTTTTTAAATTCATCGTCTCCACACATTAGTTCACCTTTCACTTGATTAAATATGATTAAAGAAAATTTATTAAGTTAATATTAATTTTAATTTAATCTTTAATCATTCTTCAATTCAAATTATATTTGTTAATAAACATTATTTCTTGAAAATTCATTCAATTAGTTCATGTATAACAACTAATCTTCAATGAAATTTTCATATTAATTATATGCTGGTTACTTATTAAAGTTACCAAAGGTTATACAATTGCAACCCTAATTGATTATAGTTACAAAAGGTTATATAAACCTTTCTACAATAGTTATAGTGATGACTCAAAATTCATTTGATAATACGGACATAGAGGCTATACTGGATGTTATGGGATGCCGTACCCGACGTGAAATCATTAATCTTCTCAGAGAAGAACCTAGATTCGTGAGTCAAATTTCTAAAGAACTTGAAATTGGTCAAAAAGCCATAATTGAGCATTTAAGGGCAATGGAAGAGTTAGGATTACTGCGATCTTCATTTAAAAAAATTGAGCGGGGACGGCCCAGAAAATACTATGACTTGCCTCAGGACATCACAGTAAATATCATCATTAATCAAAATACTTTCCAAGTAGATATCACAGAAGAAGCATTAGGTAGAAAACAACTTCCCTCAGGGGATGAGTGGTCCAAACTGCTTAATATAGAACAGAGAATAATAAGTGGTCAATGGGAAGCCATAGATGAATTAAAATCACTCATAAGATTGTATGGTACTCTTAAAGAGAGAGCAGAACAATTCCTGGAAGATATTGAAATATCAACCAAGGAATAGATGATTCAATCATTTTTTTCTTTTTATTATTTTTTAATTTATTTAATTTATATTTATTACAAAGTAATTTATCATATTTTCATTAAAAAAGACCAAAACAAAAAGAAGATGGATTAGATATGAATTTATCTGATTAGAATATAATTAAATAAAAAAATATTTAAAATATGTTTATTTATATTTAATAGCAGCAATGGCCGCTTGGCCCAGTGATACAGAACCATCACCGGCACAAGAGTTTTTGTGCTGTACAAAACGATATTCCTGTTTTTCTACGTAATTTTTAATGGCTAAACTTATGGCTTCATTGTAGAACACTCCTCCTGTTCCACCAATAATGTCCAAATCTTTTTTATCTGCAGATTTAATGGCCAAAACAGCCATACCTTCAGCTAGAGTTTTTTGAGCGGCATTTGCAATATCTGGAACAGATTCCCCCCTTTGAATATTTTCCATAACTTCTTTTAAAATCAAGGATGTATCTAAAACATCCCTACCCTCATGTTTTTTAATTTCAAAGGACATATCCAGATTTTTTGTACTTTTATAGGCCACAGACTCCATTTTCATGGCGCATTCTCCTTCATAAGTACGTTCACCACAGATATGCAATGCTGCAGCAATAGCATCCAGCACACGTCCGGTACTGGTGCTAACTACTACATTGACATCGCGTTCTAACTGCTGTAGTACCAGATCTATTTCGGTCTTGGCATGAGGGAAATAGGCCAGATAATTATTAATTAATAATTCTCGAAGGGGGGATGGTTCATAATATTCCTGCAACATGGAAACCAGCATTCTTGCAGGATATTTGGTGCATAAATCTCCACCTGCCATTTTTTGTGGCATTAAACTTGACATTCTTCCATATTCGGCACCATTGATGTGTAATATTTCTCCTCCCCAAGCAGTTCCATCTTTTCCATAACCTACACCATCGGCAGCAATACAGATCAGTTCTTCCATGTTATTATCCACTGCAAGGGCTGCACCATGGGCATGGTGATGTTGCACGGGTAAAACTGGGCAAGAATACTTTTCAGCCAGCTCATGAGCCAATTTAGTGGTGAAAAATTGTGGATGGAGGTCACAGGCCACTACATCAACAGAATCAGTAATGGTAATGCTCATCATGTGTTTAATGGCTTCTTGCAAGTATTCATAGGTAGCAAATTTACTGGTATCTCCTATATGCTGCGATAGGTAACATTTACCTTCTTTAAGAAGAGAAAATGTTACATCAATCTCTGGTCCCAGGGCCAGTACATTAATATCCTCTGAAATGTGCGATAAATCATAAGGTTCGGGAACATATCCTCGAGAGCGGCGAATAAATGCCATATCTTCTCCTCTAAAGCGAACTACTGAATCATCGCAACGATTAATAATTTTTCGGTCGTGAAGTAAGAAATAATCAGCAATTCCATCCAACTTTTTCAAAATATCTGTGTTTCTGGTGAGCATAGGTTCTCCAGGCATATTGGCTGAAGTCATGATATATGCTGGTTCTTCAGTGTGCTGGAATAAAATATGCTGCAATCCCGAATAGGGCAACATAATTCCTATGTTATGTAATTCAGGGGTCACAGACGGGGCAAAAAAATAATCTTCACTCTTTTTTAAAACTACTATAGGTCTGCGACGTGATGTAATGACATTTTCTTCTTGAGGGGAAATGGTAGCAAATTTTTTAATGGTGTCCAGATCAGGAGACATACAAGCAAATGGTTGATTAAATCTTCCCAGTCTTTCACGCAACTTCAAAACAGGAGTTTCTTCAGTAACCTTACATACTAGGTGGGTTCCACCAAGTCCCTTTATGGCCAAGATATTTCCTTCATCTAGAAGTTTGGCGGTCTCTTTAATGGGATTATCAACATCAAAACGACAACAACTATATAAAAAGACTTCTGGCCCACATTCTGGACAACATGTGGCCTCGGCATGATATCGGCGGTCTTCAGGATTTTTATATTCTTTTTCGCATGAAGGACAGAGTGGAAATTCGTCCATACTGGTTCTTTCTCTATCATAGGGGATGGAATCAATTACTGTAAAACGAGGCCCACAATCGGTGCAAGCAGTAAATGGATATGCATATCTAGAATCGCTATTGGTGGTTATTTCTTTTAAACAAGCATCGCAAGTGGCCACATCTGGTGGAATCACGGCGGAGCCTGAAAAATCTGATGAACTTTCTAGAATGCTAAAATCAGAATATTCTTCTTTATTTTCAATCCATTCCAGTTTTAATGAGGATATTTTAGAAATTGGGGGTTTTTTGATTTGAATATCCTTTGAAAATTGTTTTATTTTTTTGTTATCTCCTTCTAAGACAATTTCCACTATATTTCCCAGATTTCTCACATAACCAGTAAGGTGAAGTCCTCTGGCTAATCGATAAACATTAGGTCTGAAACCCACGCCTTGCACAATTCCCTGAACCAGTATTCGGGCTTTATCCAATTTCACACCTCAGTTAATGAATTAATAAATGCGGTATTTTAGAAATTAAATCTTGCTTTAATTCTCTATTAATTTTCCTAAAATTTCTAATAAATTATCTAAACTAAATATTTCCATAATTTATAAAATAATTAATTATTTGTCTTTATTATTCATATATAATAGTTTTATTTCTGTAATCATAAAAATCAGTAATAAAAGTTATTATTTAACAAAGCTTTTGTTGAAATGTACATTCATTTAGGATGACAATTAAAAATTAAAAAATGAATAGAAATTTAATCATCAATAAACTTTAAAACTTTTTTTGTTTTTAAAGCTTTTTCATGTCCAGGTTTTAGTTTTAAAGCCTTTTTAAAACATTGTATTGACTCACTATATTCTTTAATTTCTTTTAGAATTACTCCCTTATCGTACCATGTCTCTGCATGAAGTGGATCCATATCTAGGGATTTGTTTAGCAGTTATTAAAGATGAAAAAAAGACCATCAAACAAATCTGAAAAGTTGTAATAATCACAGCAGGAACTTCAGATATTTTTGTAGCAGAAGAAGATAGGGTAGTGGCCCAGGAAACTGGTTGTGAAACAATTGCTTCCTATGATGTGGTCGTGGCTGGAATTCACAGTTTATTTTCTCATCTGGATCATATGGTGAACGAAGAGGTGCAAAAGATATTGTGGCTGCTGGAATGGAAGGCGCCCTTCCTTCAGTGGCGGCGGAATGGGGGATGTTCCCGTTATTGGCCTGCCTACTTCGGTGGGTTATGGTGTAGGAGAAGGTGGTTTAACGGTCTTTTACTCGATGCTGCAGTCATGTGCATCTGGAATCGCTGTGGTTAATATTGATAATGGAGGGGCGGGAGTATTTGCAGTTACTCTAATAACGTAAATAAATAAGTCAAAACAAGTATTGTGATTAGTTAAATATAATTCGGGTAAAAATTATCTT
>JAUXXK010000261.1 GCA_030681145.1 Methanobacteriaceae archaeon
GAGGTGCTATATCCTTTTTGCGTCAGAATTTTTTTCAAGGCGTGGAAAACTTCAACGCCCATGCGCAATCCCTCGCGGTAGTTTACAGCACCAAGCGGCAACACCATGAACTCTTGAATGTCCAGGCCGTTATCGGCATGCTTGCCGCCGTTAATAATATTCATCATGGGAACAGGCAGCACTCTAGCTTGAACCCCACCAATGTATCTATAAAGTGGCAAACCAACTGCCTCGGCGGCGGCATGAGCAACTGCTAAAGAAACCGCCAGAATGGCATTGGCACCAAGTCGCTCTTTGTTTGGGGTTCCATCTAAGTCTATTAACCTGGCGTCGATACTCGCTTGACATAGGGCATCTTGCCCGATCAAGCAGTGGGCTATTTCACCGTTAACATTATCGACCGCGTTCATAACCCCTTTGCCTAGAAACCTCTGCAAATCGCCATCGCGCAGCTCACTAGCTTCGAATTGTCCGGTAGAGGCTCCAGATGGCGCAATAGCCCGCCCGAACCAGCCACCTTCCAAGGTCACCTCAACTTCAATGGTTGGGTTGCCACGCGAATCTAACACTTCTCTCGCTAGTATTTCTGTAATGGTTGTCATTTACATTCCTCCTTAATTAAAGAATGCCCGGTCATAACACTAGGCTTTTCTAGTCCCATTAGCTCTAAGATGGTCGGGCCGATATCGGCCAATTTGCCACTCGGGTAAATCTCAAGTGGATCTGGCGTTATTAAAATAAACGGAACTGTGCTTAAGGTGTGAGCAGTATGCGGATGCCCTGAACTATCAACCATCTGCTCAATATTGCCGTGGTCGGAGGTGACAATGACCGCTCCTCCTAGTTGCAAAACCTTCTCTACTATTATTCCCACACATTCGTCTACCACCTCTACCGCCTTAACGGCTGCAGCGAATATTCCTGTGTGCCCCACCATATCTAAATTTGCGATGTTTATAACTATTAGGTCGTAACCATTTTTATTTTTTTTCATAAACTCAACAACTATTTCCCGTGCGCTCATTTCGGGCT
>JAUXXK010000281.1 GCA_030681145.1 Methanobacteriaceae archaeon
CATGGATTGGACATGTGTATGACGGAACAAATGCTGGAGTTACGTATAATAATAATTTTACAAATTATTATGGAACTTTTACAGAGCCAGAAACCTTTGATGAAAGTTTTGGAGGCGATTACAATTGTTTTGCAATCACTTCAAGTTTGGGAAACAGTTCTATTTATACGGAAACGTTTGCGGTACGTTTCAGAATGAACTCCACAAGAAAAGGATTGTACGTGGTAAATTTAGGCTCAGATGACGGCAGTAGGTTAACAGTGGATGGTACACTCATTTATAACAATTGGATTGATCAAAGCTGGGCTTTGAGACCGCGTGTTTTAATGAGTCTTACCGGTAACAGTACTTTATTGTACGATTTTTATGAAAATTTTATAGGAAACCGTGTTAATTTTAACAATTTAATTCCAATTCTTTCCAATACGCTTTCAACCAACACTTCACAAAATATTTGTCCGGGAAATATGGGCAATGCTATTAGTGGCGATATTTATGGTGCATTACCAGCAGGTATATCACTTTCTGGAACAGGATACCAGTGGACATACAGCACAACACTTGGCGGAGCAAGAACTAATATTTCAGGGGCTTCGGGTGCAACTTTTACCCCAAATGCATCAATAGCACCGTTTAATATTCCGGGTACTTATTATCTTTTTAGAAATGCAATTGTCAGCAGCGCTAATAATATTGGAATATCTCCCTATGTTGCCACCAATGAATCTAATGTTGCAACAATTGTAATAAATGTCCCAGCACCGATGCAACCTAGCGTTATCACAGGAAGTACAACACCATGTGCTGGAACTGCACAAACCTACAGCGTTACAAATGTGCCAGGCGTAACTTATACTTGGGCATTCCCATCGGGTTGGTCACAAACTGCCGGCGGAACTTCAAATTCGGTAACAGTAACAACAAATGGAACTTCTGGAACTGTTTCTGTTACGCCATCAAACTCTTGCGGAAATGGACCAGCAAGAACATTGGCAATAACGGTAATTACCACTATTACCAACAACGCTTTCGACTTTACATCCGGCAACTACGGCACAATTTCAACGACTGCCGCTGAGAATGCAAGCGCCACATTAACCGCACCAGCTGGCAAATATTTTATGTATGTAAATTTTGCCAGCTATGGCACGCCAACCGGTACGGCTCCTAATTTTGCAATTAGTGCCTGTCATGCAACATCAAGCCAATCGGTCACAGAAAGTTATCTTTTTGGGCTTAATACAGCAACCATTCCTGCAACAAATGCTGTTTTTGGAGACCCTTGTGTTGGTACTGTAAAAAGATTGAATGTTCAGGCTTCTTATGCCACACCAATATGTTACGGTACATCACCGGGCTTAATAACCGGCACAACACCAACAGGAGGAAATGGAACTTATGCGTATTTATGGGAAAGCAGCACCACAAGTGCCACAGCTGGTTTTGGAAATGCCGCAGGTACTAACAATCAAATAAATTATACACCACCGGCATTAACACAAACCACTTGGTACAGAAGAACGGTTAATTCGGGTGGTTGCAGCAATGTTTCGGCGGTTTTTCAAATCTCGGTCAATGCAAGTGTTTCGGCTCCAACAGTTGGTACAAGAACCCATCCAACTTGCTTATTGGCAAC
>JAUXXK010000285.1 GCA_030681145.1 Methanobacteriaceae archaeon
TGCCCCAAGACCCCTGTTGATAACGTGGCGATAAATAAAAATATGATTTGGATATTTATTTTGCATAACCTTTACAATACCATATGTTCCATCACGTGAACCATCATCAACCAATACTACATTAAAACTCCTTTGGCACAAATCTTCCAAGACAAGAGCCACAGTTTTCTCTTCATTATAAGCAGGAACTACTAAAAATATTTTATTTTTTGGTAATTTCCCAACAGCTGAATTAATAAGCATATAAAATCCTTGTTTTTTAGATGAAATCAGAATATAATAATAGAATTTTGGATATTTTAAGATATAAAATTTATTGAAATTCTATTAAAGTTAAAATTGGGCAAAAATTAGAAATAAATAATAAAGATAATTAGATTTTTCTAATTCAATATTATTTTAATTTATTTATTTAATTTAATGGCCAAATCAGTGATCCTTTTTCCAAGGTTTTTAGCTGTTTCTAATCCTACATCATCATTTTTACAATCATTAACGCCGCCGCCCACACCAGTAGCTCCATAATGGGCTGCAGGAGCACCATCACCCACAATAATTGCATCCTGAATCAGTAAATAATCGTGAATAGCAGCGCAAGTTGTTTCTTGGCCGCCGTTTCTAGAAGCACCTACAGAAACTGCCCCACTAACTATATTTCTCAATGAAAAGTCTATTCTAAGGGGTCGGGATCGATCCATGAATATTTTCATCTGAGCAGTTACATTTCCAAAATAAACAGGACTTCCCAAAATCAGCCCCTGAGCCTCGCTAATTGTTTTTAGAACATCATCCATATCATCTTTTATAGAACAAAAACCAGTTTCTTTACATTTGTTACAGGCTTTACATGGAGATATATCTAATTTACCTAGATGTATGAATTTTGTGTTGGCACCTGCGTTTTCTGCAGATTCTAAAGCTTTTTTAATCAGAATAGTAGTATTCCCGCTAATCCGTGGACTTCCTGAAATTCCTATTACATTAACCATTAAAATTACTCCAAAAGTTAAATTACGTTTTTAATTTTAATAAAGTCATAACATCATATATTATTATATTAAAATAAATGTGGTTTTGAATTAAAGAGGCCCCACATCAGGTTTTCCTTCTCTCATACCCATACCTGCTTCTTTATGAAGTTTATCTGGTTTAAATAACATTTTAACCAGATTTTGAGCATGTTCTCTAGCCCTGTTATCAGCCAGTAAC
>JAUXXK010000293.1 GCA_030681145.1 Methanobacteriaceae archaeon
CATTATCTTTTAAGCCAAGTCCTGCCCTGGTTAGCAGTTTTATAGCGGGTTCACTGATTCGTCCCTTGGAAGGTATAGCTATCCTAAGCTTCATTTTAATCCTCCGATTTGTAAGTATCATATAATGATAATTGATAAAAAATTGAAATAATTTTATATTAAAAATTTTTTAATTTAAACTACTTTCTAAATTTATTATAAAATATACTATGTATATATTGACATATAGTACTAGAATTAATCTAAATATTGTGATTAATAAACAATTTTTTAATTATATTAATCATCTAAGGTGATAAAATGGAAAGTAACCGTATCTTAATAGAAAATACTATTATTTTAGATTGTTTAAAAACTGAAAAAACGTCAGTTTTAATTGAAAATGATAAAATAAGTGAAATTTCACAAGAACTAGTTTCCCGAGATGCAGATAAAACAATTGACGGTGCAGGAAAAATTTTAATGCCAGGATTAATTAATAGCCATACCCACATGTCTATGACTCTTTTGCGAGGATTGGCAGATGATTTACCTCTTGATGTGTGGCTTAATGAACATATTTGGCCCATGGAAGCTCATTTAAATGGAGATTACTGTTATTATGGAGCCATGCTAGCTTGTTTAGAAATGATAAAGTCAGGCACCACCACTTTCAATGATATGTATTTTTTTATGGATGATGTGGCTAAGGCTGTAGACAAATCTGGTCTGAGAGGAGTTTTAAGCCATGGAATGATTGATCTTGGTGATGAGGGAAAAAGAAAATCGGAATTTAAAGAAACACATCGTATTATTGAAAAATGCCATAATACTGCCAATGGTAGAATAACTGTGGCTTTTGGGCCTCATTCACCATATACATGTTCTAAAGAGCTTCTAAGAGAAGTTCGAAGTGAATCTAATAAGCTTGGAAATCCTATTCACATCCATGTTGCAGAAACTGAACATGAGGTTAAGCAGATAATTGAAACCCATGGTAAAAGGCCCTTTGAATATCTGGAAGAAATTGGTTTTTTGGGTAATGATGTTTTAGCCGCCCATGCCGTTCACATTTCAGATAAAGAAATAGAAATTGTAAAAAAAAATGGGGTTAAAATATCCCATAACCCTGCTAGTAATATGAAACTGGCCTCAGGTGTTTCCCCCATAGATAAAATGATCAAGAAAGGAATTACTGTGTCCTTGGGGACTGACGGTGCCGCTTCTAATAATAATTTAGATATGATAGAGGAAATGAAGCTGGCTACCCTTTTGCAGAAAGTGCATAATATGGATCCTACTGCTTTGGCAGCAAAAAAAGCATTTGAAGTTGGCACTTACCAAGGAGCCGTTGCTCTAGGTATGAAAAATGATTTAGGCACTATTGAAACTAATAAAAAGGCCGACCTTATTCTTATGGATATTAAATCTCCACACTTAACACCTTTCAGACATCCCATTTCGCATATTGTTTATTCTGCTAGTGGAAGTGATATCAATACCACCATCTGCAATGGAAATATTTTAATGGAAAACCGAGAAGTTTTAACTATTTGTGAAGAGCAAGTTATGGAAATAGCTCAGAATGCTGCTGAAGATATGCTTTCAAAAAACTAATTCAACATTTATTATAAATAAATTTGTGAAATAAAGGAGTTTAGCATGAATCAACTGGTATTATTTGATATTGACAAAACCCTAATTAACAAATCTGAGTGCCACCATAATGCATTTATCTACGCCTTTGAAAAAATTTATAATATAGACACCAATGCAGAAGTAATCAATTATCATGGAAAGACAGATCCTCAGATAATGCACGAGGTTTTAATTGCAGAAGGCCTTAATGAAAGTGATATTTGTCCACTGAAAGATAATTTCCTTAATTGTCTGTCTAATTATTTTATTTCTAATGTAAAATCAGATGAAATTGAAGTAATGGATGGGGCCCATTCGCTCATAAAAGAGCTTGAAAATCAAAAAGTATTATTAGGCCTATTGACTGGAAATATGGAATCAATTGCCTATGCTAAATTAAATCACGTTGGATTGGGCCATTATTTTAAATTAGGAGGATTTGGAAGTGATAGTTATTATCGGCCAAATTTAGTACCTTTGGCAATTAAAAGAGCTCAGAATAATTTTTCTTTTAATGGAAATAAAAAAAATACTTTTGTGGTTGGAGATACCCCACTTGATGTAGACGCAGGACTAAAAGCTGGAATTAATACAATTGGTGTTGCTAGTGGTGATTATTCATTAATAGAGTTAAAAAAATCCGGAGCTAATTTTATTTTAAATGATTTAACAGATTTGAATGGGTTTTTGAAGATATTGAAAAAATAAAAAAATAAATCATACCCGGCTAATCAAACCAATTTTCCCATTCCTATTTAAGACAATACTCTTTTTCCAGCCATCCATAATGTCCGGAAAATCCTCCCGATAGTGGGAACCACGACTTTCCTGTCTTAAAACTGCAGCAGTAATAACCATTTTAGCCGTTTCTATCATATTTTCTACTTCTAGAGCATTCTGCAAGGCCCTGTTGAAGCTGGATCCTTCAGAAACATTCATCTTGCTTAATTCAGAATCCAAATGACTAATAGTTTTTAAAGCCATTCGAAGGCCATTTTCATTTCTTATGATTGCTACATTATCCCACATAGTTTTTTGGAGATCCTTTTTGATTTTTTGAGGAGAAATATCTCCATCCTTAATTTTAGACTTGATTCTTTTTTCTTCTTGTTTTACAAAATCCTGGTTCAAGCCGTCATTTGATTTTAGGGCATTTTCTGCAGCAGCTTTGCCTGCACGTTCTCCAAATACTTGAGTATCTGCCAAAGCATTTCCTCCTAAACGATTAGCACCGTGCACTCCCCCAGTAACTTCACCCGCTGCAAATAGATTTCCCACACTACTATGGCCATTTTCATCTATTTTAACCCCACCCATAAAATGATGGGCAGTTGGGGCCACTTCCATCGGTTCTTTACAAATGTCCACTCCCACATCAGAAAATTGTAGTACCATAGTTTCCAGCTTTTCTCCAATAATCTCAGGATCCAGGTGGGTAACATCCAGATAAATTCCTCCATTTTCAGTGCCCCTTCCTTCCCTGATTTCATTGTAAATAGCCCGGGCCACCACATCCCTAGTGGCGAGTTCCATACGAGGATCATATTTACCCATGAATCGATTAAAATCTTTATCAAGCAATATTCCGCCTTCGCCCCTTACTGCTTCAGTTACTAAAACACCCTTACGTGATTCAGGATAAACCATCCCAGTAGGATGGAATTGTACTTGTTCCATGTCAATAAGATCTGCCCCAGCCTTCCAAGCCAGAGCAAAGCCATCCCCGCCTTTTTGAACCGTGTTAGAAGTTACTGGATAAATATGACCAGCACCCCCTGTAGCCAATATAGTAGATTTAGCTTGAAAACACATCATTTTAGAATCTTTGAGAGAAAGCCCCACCGCTCCTTGGACACTTCTTCGTTCTTCATCCATAATAAGAGCAGTTATCATAATTTCGTCCATGTTAATAATTTTCCGACGAATAATCTCTTCTTTAAGAGCAGTGATTATCTCGTGACCAGTTCTATCCCCCTGAAAACATGTTCTTCTAAATTTTTGGCCTCCGAAAGGCCTTTGATCAAGTTTTCCTGATTTTTGCCGATCAAAAATCGCCCCATAGTTTTCCAAATCCACCAAACGTTGTGGTGATTCTTCCACTAATATTTTAGCCAGTTCAGGATCATTAATAAAGCCCCCACCTTTGATAGTATCTTCATAATGAATATCCGTAGTGTCATAACTATCTAAAAAAGCAAAAGCAGCATT
>JAUXXK010000172.1 GCA_030681145.1 Methanobacteriaceae archaeon
TGGGAGGGCATAGCTTACCCTCCGGGGAGAACACTCTGGAAGTTCATGGCGCTGGGAGTCAATATGGCACCCAGTTTTGGGGGTTCCGCATCTGCAACAGTTTCAGCATGAGTATGGACGGAGGGGGCGGCACATATACGCTGATGCCGCGCCGGTTCAAGGATGTTAGTGGTAACTGGGTGCTGCCAGATACCTTTATCCTTACCCCGGAGGTTTTGCGCCACGCCCCGGAGCATGCCTGGGTTTGGTACGACGATTTCCGTGACGACACACTTGTTTTCTATGCCCGTGTCGGGGGCACTTGGAGCATCGATACCACGCCCGCGCGCCGAGTGCTGATTCAGTCCGATTCGACCAGCGCTGAAGCCCAGTCTCATCTCTCTCATTACGGGTTTGGCGACTTGAATATAAGGGCTAGGATGCGCATGACCGCGGGCAGCGGCACTATGGGGATAGTGTTCAAGGCAGCAGGGTTCAACGACCTATATCTCTTCTTGCTCAGACGATCCACACAGACGGCGGAGCTGTGGCGACGAAGTGGTGGGGCTTGGGTTAGGGTGACCGACGATGTGGCGCAGAGCTTGAGCTTAAATACTTGGCACACGTTGCGAGTGAGGTCGAGGGGAAGCGAGCTGCACTGCTTGGTGGGTACTACCAGGGTGTTCAATGTGTCGGTGTCACTGCCTGCCTCCGGTGGGTTTGGACTCCGCACCAGCAACGCCGCTTGTGAATGCAGTCTACTGGATGTAGGCAATCCGTATGTGTTCGTACCGCAAGAAGCCATCGATGTAACTTTGCCAAGTAGCCAAACGGTTAATCTGGGGCGTATAGCGCGCACGGGGGTAACATGGCTTGAGCCGTGGGGATACTTTGAATATACCGGACCAAATGAAGAGAGGGATACTCGAACGGCGAGTATCCCTCTTGATTTTGATTACCTGCACGCGCCTTCCTTTGCGGCTTTTGAGGACAATAGGCCAGTTACACTTCAGCTTCGCGACCGGGGCATCTGGCTGACGGACTTGTATCTGGGGGATGCGCTCGGGTTCTCCATCGCGCATTTTTCCGACGCCGAGCACTTCGATATTCTCAAAAATCTGGCGAAGCACCGCTGGGGATTAAAGGGGGTGGCATTCTG
>JAUXXK010000309.1 GCA_030681145.1 Methanobacteriaceae archaeon
GCCAAGCCAGCCAATCCTGCAAAAGCCGTACCAAATAGAGTAATTAAAATTGCAGCCACAATTCCACCAAATGCTCCAGCCACACTGGCATTCCAGAAACCATTAAATGCACCATCACCAACCATTATTCCCACTACAAAACCGGCAAGTAATAGACCTAATATATTTCCGTATCCTGGAAAAACCGTACCCGCTAATCCTGGAAATATCAAAGAAAGAAAAAAACCCACAATCACTGCTCCCCATTCTACCATTTAATACCCTCCTTAAATATTTTCTATCTTTTATTAATATAATTATGTAAGCTTATTAAATTTATCATGATTTTTAAAATCGTTTAAAACAATTTGAAATAAATATAACCTAAAGATAAAATAATCCATCGTAAATGAATTTAATGCCCACGATAAATAGAGCCATTAAAACTATTATGCGGAAGGTTTCTTGAGGAATTTTAGTTATAAGTAATTTTCCAGTGTAGGACCCAAGTAGGGAAGTGGCAAAAATGAATGGAATAATTAAATAAATTTGTGGTTGGATAAAACCCTGAAAAAAATAGACAGGAAGGCGTGTTAAATCAACCATAAGTGATATGGTTGCGGCAGTGGCAATGTATACCTTTTTTTCTAGCCCAAAACCTATTAAAAAAGCACCTCTAATTGCACCACCAGTACCAATCAACCCTGCTAAAAATCCGGAAATTCCACCACCGGTGATGCTGGTTAATTTGTGAGATGGAAATTTAATATCTTTCTTAAAAAAAGATATAATTGCAAATATTATTAAAAAAATGCCTAGAAATAACTTTAATAATTCTTGTGATGTGAAATTAACCATATATGCTCCGATAATGGTTAAAAAAACACTAGGAATTCCGAATAAAATTATTAATTTTTTATCCAGTCCTCCTCGAAAGAAATTAACACGTCCCAGATTGCCTGAAATGTGTGCTATGGCAACCAAAACTAAAGCTAACCTAAAATCTACTAAAATAAGTGCCAAAGGTAATAGGATAGTGGAAGATCCAAAACCTGCCATGGTGCCGCCTATTTCTGAAAAATAAGTAAATAATAAAAACAAAATTACCAGATTTACATCCATAATAACTATTTCCCGGTAATTTTAATTATGATTCCATTTTTCTTAAAAATTTAATGTAAATCAAGTGTAATCAAGATCTCCTTGATTATACAGTTTTTGAAGGCTGGAAGCATGACTTATTTCATAAAATGCGTAGGGATTGTTGAAATATGGTTCTATAAGGCCTCTAACAATGTAGTAGTATGCTGCAAAACGACCATATTCTTTCCAGACAATCTGAACATAAAGCGGGAAACCACAGCCCGGATTGAGAAAAATTTCACCAGTTCTAACATTTCCATGATTTACCATGGGTATGGGTCCTTCTTGCCCTTTTTTCTTTGCCAATTTTTCAACATAATCCAAAGCATCATCTAAATTGTCAAATTCAATGCCGTCAGCCCGGTAATTGTACTTACTGAAGTCGGGCCCTAACACGAATGTACTGATTACTTCGCCCCAATCAATATCAGTTCTAAGGCCCTCCGGATCAACCATGGCCAGTTCAATAATGGTTACATTCCCTTGCTTGAACTGCCTGTAATTGGAATCCCCAGCAAAATGAACCACTAAAGCACACTTAGAACCTCTTTTTTCAGCATACTGGGCTAGTACTTCTGGATGGGGGCGGTTAGGGAACATATCTGGGTTACTCAGTTTAACCAGTGCTAATCGACCTACGGGTTCCACCAACCCTGTTTGAGTTGATATGAACAGGTAAGATCCAAATAGTAATATGGCAACCATTGCTGCTAATATAAATTTTGACATGGAAATCCTCTATAAATTCATTAAATTCTTATCAATTTAAGTAATTAATATATTAATTTACCATTGAAAACACAATATTTAATTATTATATTAATAATCTGGATTGTTTATTAAACCTCTTAATATTAAAGTCATTTGGTTGCCCAAAAATATTATTATTTTTTTTATCTAAGATTTAACTCATGAAGAATTTCTTAGATAATGTTTAACAAGAAATATGTCAGAAAATAGGATATTGATAATAAAACAATTAATAGATCATCATGTTTTTAAAATAATGGTTTATTACTTTTCTTATTGAATGTTTTTATTAATGTTTTGTAATTTAAAAATTTAGTAATGATTGAACATTATATTTCAAACCCTAAACTTATTTAATGTATAATATTTATTATTATATAATATATTAAATATCAATATGAGGTGATCACGTTAAAGAAGTTATCCTGATTGTAGAAGATGATGCCATAGGTGCTATGGATTTGACGGGAATTCTTACTGCTATTGGATATGAGGTTTTAGGCCCGGTTTCTTCAGGAAAGGATGCTTTGGAAACATTAACAAAATCTAAACCAGATCTTATTTTAATGGACATTACCATTAAGGGTGAAATAAATGGGATTGAAACAGCCCAAAAGATTAAAGAAAGTTTGGATATTCCTTTAATATTTCTCACGGCTCATTCTGATGAAAAAACGGTTCAACAGGCAGAAATGGTTAAACCCCAGGGTTATATCATAAAACCATTTGATGGGGCGGAATTAAAGAAAACCATTGAAATTGCTTTATTCAAATATAAACTTAAGAAGAACCTAAAGAATAATGAAGCCGAATTAAAACAATTATTTGAATCCACTCCACTACCTTACGAGTCCTTAGATGAAAATGGTCGCTTTATTGAGATAAATGATGCTTGGCTAAATCTTTTAGGGTATTCTCGGGAAGAAGTAATGGGTAAAAAATTCGTTGATTTTTTGGTTTCGGATTGCGTACCAATTTTTGAAAAAAAATTCTCGATCTTTAAAAAAGCTGAAGAAATTCGAGACATGGAGCTTAAAATGGTTCATAAAAATGGTTCATATATTTCCGTATCTTACGAAGGTTTAATTGGATACGATGAAAATGGTCAGTTTAAACAGACCCATTGCATGCTTCAAGATATGACCGAAAAAAAGATCTTGAATCTTTTTAAAATAGATTAATACTATCTTTTAATGCTTAATCGATATTATAATATTTTAATGCTCTTTTTTTATTTTCAAATGAATCCGGTAGTACCTGTAATCATATATATTTAACAATTCAGATATATTGTGTTTACTAAGAAAATCTTGAAAAATGGATTATTAATGAATAATAAATGGTATTATATCTACAATATTTTTGGTAGGGTGGGATTTGTTTTTAATTTCGTTATAGCTAGATTTAACGAATATGAATATCTTTTTTTAATTAAGAAGATACTTAATAATTTTTTTAAACTTTACAACCCCTATTTTTATATTTAAGTAATAATTGATTTAGCGGTTATACATCTATAAATTAAAATAACATTTAAGTTAATTCAGTAATAGAAATTGTTTTGAGTATGATTATATTTATCTTAAAAATTAATTCAATACTATTTGAGGAGATTTTATGAGTTTAAAAGTTTCAGTTATTGGAGCTGGTGGGCTGGGAACGGCGATTGCTCAGCTTATTTCAGTTAATGTCGATTCAGTTTATTTACATGCTCGACGTAGAGAAGTTGTAGAAGGTATGGCCAAAACAGGATATAATAATGAATATTATCCTAACTTAAAACTGGCAGATAATGTTATTCCCGTAGGGGATTTTGATCATGTTAAAGAATGTAATATGGTATTTTTATGTGTACCTTCTTCTGGAATCAGATCTACCTTGAAAGAATTATCTGGATACATATGTGAGGATTGCATTCTGGTAAGTACTGCCAAGGGAATAGAATATCCTTCTTTAAAGACTATGAGTGGTATCATGGCAGAATACTTTGACAGATCTCCGGTTGTGCTTTCGGGACCTAACTTTGCCTTTGAAATAGCACTTTCATTATTCACAGTAGCCAATATATCATCAAATAATGCAGAATACTCCAAACTGGTTAAACAGGTAGTAAACACTGATGAATTTAAAGTGAAGGTAAATGATGATGTCATTGGTACTGAATGCTGTGGTGTTATTAAAAATATTAATGCAATTGCTTACGGTATCTGTGAAGGAATGAATTTAAATGATAATGCTCGATACGCTATTTTAACCAAAGGATTTAATGAAACCAAGGATATAATTGAATCTATGGGGGGTAAAAGAGAAACCGTCGATGATTATTGTGGTTTTGGTGATCTGGTTTTAACCTCTACTTCTAGAGAGAGTAGGAATCATACTCTGGGGATGTTATATGGCCAGAGAATAGTTGTGGATGAAAAAGCTTCTGGAATCATTTTTGAGGGTAAAAATTCCATAATGGCCATAAAAAAGATATGTGATAATAATTTGGTAAACAGCACAATAGTTAACTTTGTGTATGATGTCATGGTCCATTCTACGCCTCCTAAAATAGCTTTTAAGAAAATATGGAATGAAATTGAGTAAAATTTACTTCAATTGATAGAATTGTTTTGCAGTTTGATTAATAACTTAAAGGTGATAATTTTGATAGCAATAATTTTAGCAGCTGGCACCGGAACTCGACTGATGCCATTAACCAAAGAAATTCCTAAACCATTACTTGAAATAGGTAATATGACTATATTAGAGCGCATGATGATAAATTGCATCTCCAGCGGTATTGGAGAATTTATCATAGTTGTAGGCCATAAAAAAGAAAGAGTATTTGAAAAAATAGATTACTTGTCTAATAAATATGGTGTTAAGATTCAAACGGTGGAGAATAAAAAATATGATACAACCAACACCTCCTGTTCAGTTCATCTGGCCACTAATA
>JAUXXK010000173.1 GCA_030681145.1 Methanobacteriaceae archaeon
ATAAACAGTAAAACAATGGCGATGGCCATTATAATTAAAGAATCTTTCACATCTTCTATATGTTCATTAAACACATACTTTATTTTGCTTAAAAATGATCCGTACCATGTTTCGTTGATCATGCCATTGATAAATTTATACATGAAACTGGCCAATCGGAATCCGGCCCCTCCAGCAATAATTAGGCTTAAAATCTCAAAAATTCCATGGGGAGCAGTCAGTAAAATGAAATCTCCTAATGGAACTTGGGTTTCAAAATATCCCAAAAATGACCCATTTATAAATAGAAAAGCCGCGGTGAATACACCTAAAAATATACCTCCACCGTAGATATATAACATTATTTTTATATTATTGGCAAACAGGGATAGTGTGGTTAATTTTATGTCACCCTGAGCTACACTTCTTTTTAATTGTTGTGCTAGCGGTGCCAGGTAAAAGTCAAGTAAATGTAAATATCCTACAAATAACGATATAAGAAATATCATAGCTGAGAGTGCAAAAAATGACTCATTTCTACTATAAATAGCTCCAATTGTACTCTGGTATCTTTCTTTTTTTACCATGGTAATTTCCTCGATTTATTATAATCCGTGATTATATTATTTGTTATTTTTTTAAGATGATATAAACTTTTTAATTAGAATTGTAAAATTTAATAGATAAAATCTAACTTTAACAAGATTGGGCACTATCCAAAACTTTTTCTGCTTCTTTCAATGCTTTATCTCTTCGGGATGAAAATTTCACGAAAAATTCTTTCATTAGTTCTGCTGATTGGGTTTTACATTCCCCGCACATAATTGTTCCATTTTTACAGTTTTCCATTATCTCTTCTAGAGCAGAGTCGGATTCTATAAGATGATAGAGTAACATTTCATAGATAACACAGTTGCTTGGGTCTCCACCCTTCTCTTTTTGCTCTTTCAGACTTTCTCTTCCACCAGTTTTAGCTGTTTTAACTTTTTTCTCTGCTTCTTCAGGAGTGTCACTTAAAAATATAGCCGTTTTTGGTTGACTACTTGACATTTTACCTCCAGTTAGCCCGGTTATGAAACGGTGGTAGGTTGAAGAAGGTACCACAAAGCGGTACTGGTTTTTAAACCTATCGGCGATATCCCTGGTCAATCTAATGTGTGGATCCTGATCTGGGCCCACTGGAACTACAGTAGGTTTTGGCCCACCTAATTCATCCATTTGAGGGTGTAATATATCAGCAACTTGAATCAAAGGGGCTTGCATATGTGCCATATTGGTGGAACCATGGAATCCATATATGGCTTTCATTTCATTGAAAGTGACTTTTTTTGATAATATATACGCGAGGTCATTGACCATAATATTTTTTGATTGGAGATAAACTTGTATATTCTTTTTTTTAAAGTCTAGTCCCAGTGCAATGTAGTTCGTTATGTATTCCTTGATGGCTAATTCTTTAGAGGCTTCAAAATCTACACCCCTAGCAGAGTATGATTCCATATCTGCGATGGGAATGTATATGTCTGCACCGTTTTTTTCGTACCATAATATTTGGTCCACAATCATTTTATGGCCAATATGCATTTTTCCACTGGGCATCATTCCACTTACAACTGCAAAGTCCTGTTTTTTATGCAATGCTTCTACTATGCGACCATAATCTCGCTGGCCAAAAATGATACCTCTGCGCATTAGCCAGTGAGGGTCATTTATATCACTGAGTAATTCTTTAAATGGTTTAATCCCGAACTGTTCTACTATTTTTTCATAGTCAACATTGGATGAGCCCCAGGGGTCTATCACATAAATCACCTTGAATAATTTGATTAAATTACTAAAAAATATTTATATTAATTTGCCAATAAATAATTGGAATGATATTAATAGATATAAGAAGAATTAATGGATAGCTAATTAATTATGGCCTAATCCATTCAATATTATAGTATGTTATGTCACCTTCTTCGTCCACCACAGCCAGCATCAAATTTTTGTTGACTCCGTGGGCCACTCGGACGTAGCTGGAGAAATCCATAACATTAAGATCGTAATTTTCAGATATGACTCTAACTAAAAAATCAGAATGCCCGTCACCCGGAGATTTACCCCTTTCGTATAAACGGAACTCGGAACCATATTTAAAACCAGTTTTCACTATGTATCCTCTGTTTCGGAGGTCTTTAAAAACAAGGTATTTACTGTATAATTTTTTCTCTTTTAGTAGGTCACTTAATTCATTAAGAGTGTATTCTTTGTCATTCTGGAAAATGGTAATTTTGCCTTTTTCCACTAAATATATGGCTTCTATTAATGATAATTCAAGACGGTCCTCTTCTAACCTTCCAAAATGGCTTTTTTGATTTATTTTCACTGAAGAAGGATTAAATATAGTTACCATGTCTTGAGATAATTCAGAACGCATTACTTCACCTTTAAATCTAATAAAAATTATTTAGAATTATTTGAAATCATAATCCATTAAATATTTTTATTTATGTTTAATTATTATAAAATTTATCATGATTATGAATATATAAGTCTTTTTATTTAGGTAATCTCGAAAAAAGCTAATTAAAAACAATCTTTGCTAATCATTTTGTTTTTGAAGGAATAGATTGTTTATTTAAAATCTTCCAAAACTTAAAAAT
>JAUXXK010000333.1 GCA_030681145.1 Methanobacteriaceae archaeon
GATGTGATTTCTGATGAAATTATTCAAGAAGTAACAAATCGTGCTTATGAAATAGGCGATGTCAGACATGGATTAAAAATACTAACTGAAACTGGAGAAAAAGCAGAAAAAGCAGGATCTAATCAAATATTGAAAGAACATTTATAATAATTATTTATTAAAAAATATAATATATATTAAAAAACTATCCTGGAGTAAACAATGGAGCTTGATTTAACCATAACAATAGCAATATACGCAGCTTTAGTATCAACTTCTGTATTAGTCTGGAACATCTACATATACTATTTACAAAATCATCCACGACTAAAAGTTGAAGTAAAATATGGGTACATTATGACAACTGAATCAGTTGAATCCCTAATGATTCATGTATCAAATAGAGGAAAAACAAAAATAACAATTTCTAGTGTCGGATTTGAATTAAATCAAGTTAAAGGAAATATCTCTGTATTCCAATTTTTAGATAAAAATTTACCAGTTAAACTTCAAGAAGGTGAAAGTCATACTTTTAATGATAGCTTCCCTTATATTAAAAAACAATTAGAAAAATTACCCAAAGAGTCTCGAATACCAAAATATGTTTGGGTTGAAGATCAATCAGGAAAAAAATATAAATCTAAAGATATCTCTAAAATCCCAGAAATATATAAAAAATTCAAATAAAATACTAATTTAACCTCATATTTTTTTTTATTAGTAAATAGTAAAACCTAATTATTATTTTACTTAATATTAGATTATTCAAATTACTGGGGAGTGAATTTTTTTGCCTGAAGCACCTGATGTCATTATTAAACTTGTAGAAAACTTTGAGAGAAACTTTGAAGCCTATAAAAAGTCCAGTTACAAAGAAGAACAGATTAAACAAGAATTTATTAATCCATTTTTCCAGGCTCTGGGATGGGATGTAAATAATAAACAAGGTGCAGCTCCACAATATAGAGATGTTATTTTTGAAGATTCCATAAAAGTTGCTGGTGGGACTAAAGCTCCTGACTATTGTTTTACCCTTGCAGGTAGGCGAATGTTCTTTGTTGAAGCCAAAAAACCATCAGTAAATATTGAAAAAGATATAATGCCTTCATATCAACTTAGAAGGTATGCTTGGAGTGCTAAATTACCATTATCCATCTTAACTGATTTTGAGGAATTTGCAGTATATGAATCCAAGACTAGGCCAAAGAAAAATGATCGGGCAAGTAATGGCCGTATATGTTATTTTACTTACAAAGATTATGTGGATAAATGGGATCAAATTTATAATATATTCTCAAAAGAAGCTGTTTTAAATGGTTCTTTTGATAATTACGTGGAAAGTAAGCGAAAAAAACGTGGAACATCAAGTGTAGATGATGAATTTTTACATGAAATTGAACAGTGGAGAGAAATATTAGCTCGAAATATTGCCTTAAGAAATAAGGAATTAACCATCGAAGATTTAAATTTCGCTGTTCAACAAATCATTGATAGAATAGTATTTCTTAGAATGTGTGAAGATAGAGGGGTTGAAAAATATGAGCAACTTCGAGATCTATTAGATAATGATAATATCTACCTAAACTTCTGCAAACTATGTAAAAAAGCAGATGAAAAATACAACTCAGGATTATTCCATTTCAAAGAAGAAAAAGGAAGAGGAAGCCATCCTGATAAACTTACATTGGATCTAAATATTGATGACGGTGTACTCAAAAACATAATCAAAACTCTTTACTATCCCAATAGTCCCTATGAGTTCTCTGTTCTACCCGCGGAAATCTTAGGCAATGTTTACGAACAATTCCTAGGAAAAGTAATCAGATTAACACCAGGACATCAGGCCAAAGTAGAAGAAAAACCAGAAGTCAAAAAAGCAGGTGGTGTTTATTATACTCCACAATTCATCGTGGACTACATCGTGGAAAATACTGTAGGGAAACTCTGCAAAGGAAAAACACCAAAAAAAGTATCTGAACTTAGAATATTAGATCCAGCATGTGGCTCCGGTTCATTCCTCTTAGGTGCTTACAATTATCTCCTGAAATGGCACTTAGATTATTACTCACAAAAAGATAGTAAACGACTTTCAGATCAAATTTATAAAGGAAAAGAAAATCAACTGCATCTAACAATCCAAGAAAAGAAAAGAATACTTTTAAACAACATCTATGGTGTAGATATTGACTCACAAGCTGTAGAAGTCACCAAACTAAGCCTACTACTAAAAGTTCTCGAAGGCGAAAACAAGGATGCATTAGAAGCACAACAAAAACTATTCCAAGAAAGAGCACTACCCGACCTAGAAAACAATATAAAATGTGGAAACTCATTGATAGGACCTGAAATATACGATTTAAAATTAAATAATGATTCTATTAATAGAATAAATCCATTTGATTGGAATGAGTTTCCAGAGATTGATGGATTTGATGCAGTTATAGGGATTCCTCCATACATCCGTATCCAAGCAATGAAGGCCTGGGCCCCTATTGAAGTAGAGCAATATAAGAAGAATTATATTTCCGCCAGTAAAGGCAATTATGACATTTATGTAGTCTTTGTGGAGAAAGGCCTAGAATTATTGAATGATAAAGGGATTTTAGGATTTATTTTACCACATAAATTCTTTAATGCAACTTATGGGCAACCATTGAGAACTTTGATTTCAGAAGGAAAGAATCTAGATAAATTGGTTTATTTTGGCCATAATCAAATTTTTGAAAAAGCTTCAACTTACACCTGTCTTTTGTTCTTAAGTAAAGAAAAGAAGAATAAATTTCATTATACTGATGTTAAAGACTTAGGAAAATGGCGTTTTGATGATGAATCATCCCAAGGTTATGTAAATTCAACTAAAGTCACCGAATCAGAATGGAACTTTATTATCGGTAATGAAGCCCCAATTTTTGATAAATTAAACAATATGCCGGTTAAATTTGGAGACATAACAAAGATATTTGTAGGATTACAGACAAGTGCTGACCCTATTCTTCTATTTAAAGATAGTTTAAATCAATCAGAAGTTACAACTGTGAAATCTAAAGAACTGGGTAAAAATGTTGAATTAGAGTCCGATTTATTAAAACCAGTTGTTAGAAGTGGAAATATCGGACGTTATTGGGCTTGTCCGACAGCTTTAGTTTTATTTCCGTATGAAAAAATTGAAAATAACTTTAAATTAATATCTGAAATAAATTTAAAAAATGAATACTCTCAAACATTTAGTTATCTTTTATCTAATAAAAAAAATTTGTCTGAGCGAGAACGTGGCAAATTTAAAGATACTGGATGGTATCAACTTTATCCAAAAAATCTTGATCTATGGGAACAGCCCAAAATAATGATTCCTTATATGATAAAGCGTCTTTCAGCATTTTTTGACAAGGATAATCTTTATTTTGTGAATGTGACTACAGGTGGATTTGGAGTAACTCTTAAAGAAGAATATGGGCGCCCAGAATACTTAACTGGCCTTTTAAACAGCCGAATACTTGATTGGTTCATTAAAAAAGTTAGTACAACCTTTAGAGGAGGATATATCGCAGCCAATAAACAATTCTTAGTTCAGCTTCCAATAAAAACTATAAATTTTGATGTTCCAGAAGAAGTTGAATCATACAATAATATTATTAACTTTGTTGAAACAATGCAAAAACTCAACAAAGACCTTCAATCAGCCAAAACACCTAATTCAAAACAAAATATCCAACGACAGATCGAGGCCACTGATAAACAGATTGATAAACTGGTTTATGACTTATATGGTCTTACTGATGATGAAATTAAAATTATTGAGGATAGCATTAATTTATAAAAATATTATTTTTTTACACTTGAACCATTACTTATAAATAAAAAGTACCATTATGCCCCCTCCCCCCTTGGGTCAGGCCATTAAATACAATCAAAGACAAGATAATAGATAATAACAGATTTAAAAAAAGGAGTTTATAATCAAAGGCGGCAACCAAAATAGATAGTTATTGTATTTACTATCTTGATTTGATTGATTAAATAGTTATTTCGGTGATTTTTCATCTTTCTCCAGTCCGGTTTCGAGGTATTCGAGTAATAGCTCATTTTGAGTCATTCCTCTTCTGATGGCCATTATTTTCACTTGATCTCTTATTTCTTTATCAACTCGGATATGGAGTTGTACGATTGTTTCACTCATAGTATCTACCAATGATTTAGTTATGATACTTTCACCTCCGTTATATATTTCTTTTTTGTTATTATTATATATTTATTTGTATTTATTATTATTGGTCACAATATATAAATATAGATATATTTATATATACCAAAGTCAATATAATAAAACAACAGGAAGAAACCTGTAAATTAAAGACGGCAACCTTTAAAAATAGAATGGACGTGAAACCCCAATGTTAAATAATCTAAAAAATTATGTGAATACTATTTTTGTAAATAAAAGGTCTCTACATCAAA
>JAUXXK010000337.1 GCA_030681145.1 Methanobacteriaceae archaeon
GGCCCACCAATGGATATTCGTCTGGAACAACAAGAAGTTGTGGATTATATTTCTAATTATGGATTTGAGAAAAAAATAGTTAAAAAAACAGGCCCTTATCATTACCTGTTACTAGCATCGAAAAAATAATTATTAATTTAATATTTATTTTAGAAAAGAGAATTTTTTTCTCTAAATATTTTATTTTATTTTTTTACTATTTTAAGTAAAAATGAATTAAACACTATTAATTGTTTTTTAATAAAGTGGAGTATATTTTTCCAGATAATCCATATGATTTTTATCAAGCATCCTTAAAAAAGACATGTTTTGTGGTGAAGAACAAGAAAATGATTCAACCAAGTTGCGTATTGTACCATTTTTTATATTTTCTCTAACTTCGCGCACCATCAAATCCATGGTTTTTTGGTTATATTCAAAAAGCTCATTTTGATTTAAACTGTAGATATTATATTGTTCCAGGTTGTAAGAATTTCCCGGAGTCATAATAATATTTAGATAACTATAAAATTCACATATGGCATCTGAAAAAAGATCTATTCCAACATAAGATAATATGGGCACGAATGAAGCTTCAGCAAAGGGGAAACATAAAGCAGTATTAGGGCTGATGGATTCTCTTAAGCAGGATATAATATCTGCTAAATCACGGGGCCTTCTTATAAGCTCATCTGCATTGGAAATTAACAATCGATTATAACCCATTTCATCCAATTTTTTTGCACATTCGACCCTTAAATCTGTGTATTTTGCACCATGAATCACTGCAAAAGTATCTATACTACATTCTTCACTATCCCTATATTTTGATGCTTTTTCAAGAGTCTGCTCTACAGACCACTCTGCTAGTGATAAAGGAACATTGTAGGCCATAGGTTCATCGGGGCATAATTTCATGGAATTAGCCTCTATAATTGTTGGTGTTTTCAAATCATCCAGTTTTCCAAGACGGGCGGGTCCATCATGAACTTTTATTTCGAGATTTTCTTTATTTGTCATTTTATCTATCTTCTAATGAGTATATACTATTTAATAAATGGTTTCAAATGATGTTTAGAATTAATTTCTCATTAATTATATTAAATTGATATCTAATTATTGTTATTATGATCAATGTATTTTATAAAATTATAGACAGTCATTTTTAATTTTTAATTAAATCATCCCCAAATATTATTTGAAGATAAGCAAATCTTCATAGAATAATCACACCACTGCTGTAACCTAAAAGGTTACACTAATCAAAATTTTAGGAAGCTTTATATATGGATATCAATCACAATTTAATAAGAGAATCTGAGGTTTAATTATAACCAATGACGTTTCAAGGTGTAAAAAAATGTCCGTATTAAAACGCCTTAAAAGCATGTTAACTGGGGAAAAGGATGAAGAATCCGAAGAAAAAAAGTCAGAGAAATCTGAAAAAAAATCTTCTGAGACCAAATCTAATGAAACTTTAACAAAAACTCAAGAAAAAACTTCCAAAGAAGTTGAAACTAAAGAAAAAACTCCTTCTAAAAAAGAAGAAATTCAAGAGAATGATGTTGAAGAATCTGGCCCGACTGTAACCGAAGTAGAGAAATCAAAACCTAAAGTGAGTGATAATATGAGTTTATTGCAAAAAGATGAAAACTTACTAAAAGCTGATGCTAAAGATAAAGAGTTTTCCGAAAAAATCAAAGCAGAGGGTGGAGACAGTTTAGAATATTGTTTCCAATGTGGAACTTGTACTGGGTCCTGTCCATCTGGAAGAAGAACTCCTTACCGAATTAGACAAATCATCAGAAAAACTAACATTGGATTAAAAGATGAAGTAATTTCTGATCCTACTTTATGGATGTGTACCACTTGTTACGCTTGCCAAGAAAGATGCCCACGTGGTATAAAAATCGTGGATGTTGTTAAATTAGCCCGTAACGAAGCTGCAAAAGCTGGATTCATGGCTCCTGCCCATAAAATGACTGGTAAATTTGTTATTGAAAGTGGACACGGTGTTCCAATCAATAATGCTACCATGGAACTGAGAAAAAGAGTCGGTTTAGGCGAATTACCTCCAACTACTCACTCCTTCCCTGGAGCATTAAAAGAAGTTCAAACTATTTTAAAAGCTACCGGATTTGACTCCCTAATTGGATATGACTGGGAATCAAAGGAATTGAAATAATTAATTTTAGGAGGATCAAAAAATGGAAATCGCATACTTCTTAGGATGTATTATGAACAACCGATACCCTGGTATCGAAAAAGCTACTCGTATCCTATTTGACAAATTAGACATAGGGCTCAATGACATGGAAGGAGCTTCATGTTGTCCTGCTCCTGGTGTATTTGGTTCTTTTGACAAAACTACCTGGGCTGCTATCGCTGCTCGGAACATTACGATTGCGGAAGACATGGGAAGCGATATAATGACCGAATGTAACGGTTGTTTTGGTTCCCTCTTCGAAACTAATCATATGTTAAAAGAAGACGAGGAAATGAAGGAAAAAATTAACAATATTCTCGCTGAAACTGGAAGAGAATTCAAGGGAGACATCAATGTTCGACATTTCGCTGAAGTTTTATACAATGATGTAGGTCTTGATAAGCTCGGTGAATTAGTTGAACAGCCAGTAAACTTAAATGTTGCTGTTCACTATGGCTGCCACTTCCTCAAACCAAGTGATGAAATTCAAATTGATAACGCTGAAAAACCAACCATCTTAGATGAAATAGTTGAAGCAACTGGTGCTAAATCTATTCCATATAAGGACAAAATGATGTGCTGTGGTGCTGGTGGTGGAGTAAGATCTAGAGATCTTGATGTAGCTTTAGATTTCACAAGAGAAAAACTCACTAACATGAAAGAAGCTGGTGTAGATGCAATAATAAACGTTTGCCCTTTCTGTCACTTACAATTTGATGTAGGTCAAACCGAGATCAATAAAAAACTAGGTGAAAAATTCGATATTCCTGTTTTCCACTTGGCCCAACTATTAGGTTTGGCTATGGGGTTAGCTGGTGACGAATTAACACTAGATTCTCACCAAATATGTACTGATGATGCTGTCAAAAAGTGCTTAGACTTCTCAGAATATGATGTGGTCACTGGTGGAGAATAATTTTATTCTCTCATTTTTTTTTTATTTCACTTAGATTATAGAAATTATTTGTCTGTTTTTTTTTTTGATTATTCACTTTTTTCAATTTACTATTTTATAAAAAAATATTTATTTAAATGATTTTATAAATATTATAAAGTGATAATATTCATATAAGGTTTTTAATGGAAATTATCCATGATCTTAAGAATATCTAAATTATATTTAAAGATAATAAAGAGGTGTTTTTATGTTTATTGCGACTCTTACAGGAATATTTGAATTTAAAGACTTACCAAAAGAATATGGGCCTTTTGTACAGTATAAAGCAGGATTAGACAAAAAAGAACTCCAAGATAATGTTGAAATCGCTGTTTTAAATATACAAGGCACAGAAAGTTTCCATATACTATTTTTAGATTCTTATAATGATATCAAAGAGATTCAGGATGAATTAACAGCTGCTGATGCTAAAATTAATCACACCACTTTAAAAATATTGGAAGGGCATTTATGAGTAAAAGTATTCCAGTAGAACAAACATGGCTGGTATTGGTTGATTTATTAACTGACCTTAAAAAAAAAGGTATAGATGTTCCTAAAAAAATCAATGAAAATATAAGGCTCATAAAAACATCAATTAATTTTTACAAATCAGACCCTAC
>JAUXXK010000340.1 GCA_030681145.1 Methanobacteriaceae archaeon
AAAAAATTAAAAAAAATTTAAAAGAAGAAATTTAATCTCTTCTTTAAGGATTTTAATGGTACTGAACAAGTTCTTCTTCATTTTTGACGGGTTTTACTTTTTCCATTGCATCTTTGAAGTACTTCATAGTTACAATATCTGCTTTTAGATCATTTCGAAGAGTTAACATCGCAGCTTCCCTACAAACAGATTCTATATCTGCACCAACGTACCCTTTACTGTTTTTAGCCAGTTTTTCAATATTTACATCATCAGCCAATGGCATTTTTTTGGTGTGAACTTTGAAAATTGCTAGTCTGGCTTTTTCATCAGGTTCACCAACTTTAACATGTCTGTCAAATCGTCCTGGCCTTAAAAGTGCAGCATCTAGCATATCTACACGATTTGTTGCAGCGATTACTGAAACGTCTTGTAATTCTTCAAGTCCATCAATTTCTGTAAGAAGCTGATTCACAACTCTTTGAGTAACTCCTGAATCAGATGCAGAGCCACTTCTTGTGGAGGCAATTGAATCTATTTCATCAAAAAATATCACGGTTGGCGCTGTTTGCCTAGCTTTCTTGAAAATTTCTCTAACTCCTTTTTCTGACTCCCCCACCCATTTTGATAGTAATTCAGGACCTTTAACAGCTATAAAATTTGCATTACTTTCATTGGCGACGGCTTTGGCTAGTAATGTTTTTCCAGTTCCTGGTGGGCCATGAATTAAAACCCCTTTAGGTGGTTTTACTCCAAATTTATCAAAACTTTCGGGATATTTTATAGGCCATTCTACAGCTTCTTCCAGTTCTTCTTTGGCACTTTCTAATCCACCTATATCATCCCATTTAATGTCAGGGACCTGTACTAGAACTTCTCTAAGTGCAGATGGTTGAATTTCTTTTAAAGCCTCTTTAAAATCTGATTTTTTAACAATCATCTTTTTCAAGGTTTCCTTAGGAATTTCTTCATCTGATTTTATATCTGGGAGTACACGCCTTAAAACTCTCATGGCAGATTCTTTACATAGTGATTCTAAATCTGCTCCGACAAATCCATGTGTTATTTCTGATATTTCATCAAGATCTACATTTTCATCTAGAGGCATACCTCTGGTGTGGATTTCTAGAACTTCTTTTCTTTCTTCTTTATCTGGAACGCCAATTATAATTTCTCGGTCAAATCTACCGGGGCGCCTTAAAGCAGTATCCAATGCATCAGGCCGATTGGTTGCACCAATAACTACTACTTGTCCTCTAGATTTTAAACCATCCATCAATGTCAGAAGCTGGGCTACAATTCTACGTTCTACTTCCCCACTCGCTTCTTCTCTTTTTGGTGCAATGGCATCTATTTCATCAATGAATATTATAGATGGTGCATTTTCTTCAGCTTCTTCAAAAAACTCTCGAAGTCTTTCTTCGGATCCACCCACATATTTACTCATTATTTCAGGACCGTTAATGGCTATAAAATGCGCATCACTTTCATTTGCAACGGCTTTGGCTAGTAATGTTTTACCGGTTCCTGGTGGTCCATGCATAAGCACGCCTTTAGGTGGAGATATTCCCAACCTTTCAAATAATTCGGGCCTTTTTAAGGGAATTTCTATCATTTCCCTTACCTTTTTTACTTCCTCTTTAAGTCCACCAATATCTTCGTATGTCACATCAACTAAATTTTTAACACCTTCAATTTTGGATAAATCCACGGGGCTAGTTTGAATTTCCACTTCAGTCATGGGAGTTACTTTTACAACTCCTGCGGGTTTACTTGATACCACGGCGAGTTTAATTTCTCCCAGAGGGGACACGTCCATCATATCCCTAAAAAATTCATCGAATAGATTGCTTCGTCCTGGTGTTCTGTTGGGAGGTTGTTGCTGTCTTATTCCAGAAACTATTATGTCTCCAGCAACAAGTATTCGATTGAGAAACGCAGATCTTACATCACCTCTTACTATTATTTCTTGTTCTACAGGAGCTAAAACTACTTTTTGGGCATCTTTTACATCGGCTCTTCGCACAACTACTTCTTCACCAATTGAAGCCCCAGCATTTTTACGTAAGTATCCGTCTATTCTGAGAATACTTAAACCAATATCTGACTGAGAAGAAGCAATTATGGCTGCAGAAATTTTTTTCCCTTCTATTTCTACTATATCTCCATCAAGAAGATCCATTTTTGCCATACATGCAGGATCCATTCTTGCTACTGATCTACCAACATCTGATTGGGATAATGCTTCAGCAACCTTTAAATTCATTTCTTTTTTATTCATTAAAAACACCCCACTTTTTTATTTTTACTATTATATATTTTGTTAAAAGTTAAGAATAAATTTTTCGCACCAAAATCTTTTAGTAAACTTTGGTAACTATAATACAATACTATTTCATTACTTATAAATATATCGGTAGGATTATATGATAAGTAACCTTTTTCACATAAATAATCTTAAAAAAATATGAAATAATATAAAAAGAAAAAATAAATTAAAAATGAAAATATATCATATATTAATTATTATCTTATAATAGCACCAAATCCTTTAAGAAGAGTTTCAACTTCTTTTAAAAGAGATTCTTCGATTACTTCCAAACAAAAAGTTATGCTTACACTTTTTACTTTTACTTGATTGCCATGATAAATATCAATTACTGAAGTTTTAATTACTCCTTTTAAATTGGCAATGGTGTTGGCAATAAGCTGTGGGTCACAATTAGATGGAAAAATAGCCGAAACATGGTATTCATGTCTGGTATAATTATTTAATTTCCATTCCCAGACTTCTGATGAATTTAAAACTTCAATATTGGCAATTTTTAATTTTAACGCTTTTCTACCCGAGATTATAGTAACAAAATCTGGAGAAACTTTTTTTAAAGTTCCTATATGCACATTACCTGAATAAATATGTTTCAGGCCTACTTCTTTATCGATAGAATCTTTAAGAATATTAATCTCTTGATTAAGGGTAGATATTATTTTATCTGATCTTCCCAGGGCCGCCTCAATATCATCCATATTTTTAGCTGCATAACTCATAGCAGTAACAAACTTGGTTTGATTTTTATCATTTATCATTTCATTCAATTCTTGAACGGTTTCTATAAACATTTTTCGAGCCTTAAATGCATAATTTGTCTGTGTCTGAATTGAATAAATTAAATATGGATTTTGGGCCACTATTCGGGATATGGTATCAATCATCAAGTTGTAAATAGGGCTGGCAAATTTTCTGGATTCTTTAATGTCAACATCAAGTTTTTTTATGGCGTAAGATATGCTGATATAAGCAAAATGTGTCAGTACTTGAACCACACTCATCATTTCGTCATGTTTTTTTGGAGTGGTAATTAAAACATGAGTCTTATGTTTTTCCAAAAATTTAGAAACTTTTTCAAACCATTCAGACTTTTTTAAAGGTGTAAGAACTACCACTTGCCCTTCAAGAGATATTAAACGCGGACCAAACATGGGGTGTGTGGGTAAAAAGTAAGCGCCTTCTGCAAGATATGTTTCCATTAGGTGGGCGGGAGTTTCTTTTATGGATGTAACATCCATTAAAAGAGAACCCTTACTCATACAAGGAGCTACTTCTTTGATAACGGACGATGTAACTTCAATAGGTACTGATATTATTACAATATCACTACCATGTGCTGTTTTTCTATTATCAGAACTGTATTTTACTCCCAATTTTTTGGAAATATTTTGGCCACTGATTGCATCCCGGGATGTTATGGTAATATCAAAGCCATGATTTTTTAAAAACTGTGCTATCCATTTTCCCAATCCCCTGGTACCACCTATTATGGCAATTTTCATTTATATCAAAACCCTTTTTTAAATTATCAGTTTTATAAATAATTTTAAATCATATATCAATTTAAATTTTGATTAAAAATCCTTATTTTTAGCAGTCTTGCTGGCAATATATCCACTTAAAGCTCCAAGAGCAACACTGAATAGACATATTAGTGTGAATCCTATAATAAAGCTTCCTGGATCAACTTCTACTAATGAACTTATTCGATAAGGCATTTCTGGTCCATTAATCATACCATATAAAAATATAAAAACTCCTACTATAAGAGAAGCAATAATGCCTATTATTGTGTGCCTTTCTTCAGGGCGGGTTATGTAGGTTGCCATAAATCCTGCAACCATAATCGCAAAAATGCTGTCAAAAAATATTGAAAGGATTAATCCTACAATAATGCTCATGAATATGGCAGAACCTGCCGAGTAATCACTCATTTTTAAGCGCTCTCCTTAATATAAAAAAATCATGTAACTTATTTACTGATATTCAAATTTACCTAAATCTTCTATTTTACTATTTTTCTTCCGGAATAATTATTCTGATTGTTTATTTAAACTTATAATTAATATAAATTAATACATAAATAATTATTTTTAAGGTCATTATATGTAGTGATGTTAACCAAAATCTCTATTTGCCATATCATATCATTGATATTGTACAATTAATT
>JAUXXK010000348.1 GCA_030681145.1 Methanobacteriaceae archaeon
AATGCCCTTTTCATGGGCGGCTGATACAAATAATACAGATGTAAATCAGAGTGAAACAGAAAAAACAGCAAATGAAAATGATATGGCCGATAATGGCCTTAAACTTGGTTCAACTGGAGATGAAGTAGTGGCATTACAAAACTGGCTAAAGACCCAGGGTTACTACACCGGAGAAGTGGATGGATCTTTTGGCCCATACACCGAGACTGCGGTTAAATACTTCCAGAACCATACCAACATAACTGTTGATGGATATGTTTCGTCTGAATCTTTAAAATCCATGGTAATGCTTAGTGGTATAAACCCGTTAGAAACCGTGAATACAGTATCAGATGATACTTCCAAAGATTCAACCAATAAAAATATTAGTTCAACAACAACCAACAAAAAATACACTAACAGCCCAAGTACAACAACCAACAAAAAATACTCATCAAAAACCAGTACCAACAAAAAATACTCAACTAGATCTACTAGTACTAGAAGATCCAGTGGTTCAACTTCATGGAACAGAGGCAGAGGTACCGGTGACTGTTGGGATAACAGTGCAACACTATACAAAAGTCTTACCAGCAGTGGACAGAAAACAAGAATAATTCAGTATGGAACCAGTTACTCACCAAGACACAGATCTGTTCAGACCTACAGCAACGGAAAATGGAGCGACTACAACTACAAAAAGAACGGATACGCTGTAAGATACTACGCAACTTCCAAAAAACCAGGACAGAGTGTAGTTAAAAGCAGTTAAAACCTAAAAATTAAGTGTAAAAAAAATTGTAAATATACACTATTAAATATTTGCACTTTACCCATTAAGGAAGTCTTTTTAGGCTTCCTTATGATATGGGTTTTAAAATAGGGAGTTGGAATAAAAATAATTATTCCTAAATTATCTTTATTTAAAAAATTAAAATTCTGTTATTTTTGAATATTATTATTAAATTTGCACATCTTAGAAATAAATAATGATTATATTCTGATTATAAAAAATATTATAATATTTATAAATCTTATTTTTACATTATTACGAAAATAAAAAGAATATTAAATAATATAAATAGATATCTGTATTGGAAAAGTATGGATATCTGGAACCGGAGAATTAATAAAAGTGATAAATGGTTCCAGTATATTTTATTTTAAACCAGATTTAGAATTAAAATAGATTTGAGTAAGAAATTGAGGACTAAATCCTTATAACAGGGAACTCCTGCAAGGATTAATATTTAAGTTAATGTCTAACTCCTCGTCCTCTTTTACTTCCAGCTTTTCGGTATCTTGATTTTGGCCTGGTTCTTTTGTTGGTTCCTTTTACTTTTGACATTTTATATCACCTATAATTTTGAATGGTAAATTAAGTACTTAAAACACCGTAAAAACACAATGATTTATTTACTAATTTTTTTAAAACCGAATAATACACATATGCTTTTTTCAGTTTATATCAGCGATAAGAAATAGATTTTCATATTTTAATAATCGCTAATATCTATTCTTACATATATTTTTTAATAAGGCCTTATATACTTTGTTACTATGAATTTTTATTCTCAAGTTACTTTTCTTTCTCAAGTTAATTTTTAATCAAGCTAACTTCCCAATAATGAATATTCAACAATCACAATAATATTTTAGAAATCCAATTGATCCACGGCAAGGATAAATTCTTTCAATTGTTGTTTGATGATACTGCTAGGATCTGCATAGGCTTCAAATATAATTGAAGGTGTCCCATCTTCAATAATGGGGATAGTTGAATAATAAGGGCTGCTGAAACGAGGCGGCCGATAATAATAAAGCCACTTTAAATTCTCAGCAAGATTTTTTGAAACTTCCAGAGATATTTTATCATCTAGGGGTGTGAAAATATATGGTTCAGGATAATATCTGGCATTGGAAGCATGAATATCAATCACTAAGTTGTAATTACTCTGGTTGACATCAGGAACAACAAATTCTTTGGCCAATTTTTGACCGTTAATCCTTCCGGATGAGTAATCATAGGTGTTTTTGGTGACATTGATATAGTAAAGGTAGTAACAATATTGTAATGATTTTGAATTTTCCTTAATATTGTCTTCTGTGGCGTTATGGGCTCGGGATTCCCTGGGATGCTGTCCTAGTATGTATGCTATTTTAATTGATGATGAATTATTCCCATAGGGGCCTTCTTTAATTACAGTACCCATAGAATTATTTCCCAGAAGTTTCTGCGAGGCTATAACTGGTTGAGACTCATTTACGTTTTGAACAGGTGTGGATGGTATTAATAAAGCTGCGATAATTACCGCAAAAATGATAATAACTGCTATTACTCCCCAATAAGATTTTATGAGACAAATTTTATCTGGATTACTACAACTATCTTTAAAATATTTTAATTTCTTCTTCAACCATATCACCGCGATAAAAAACAAGATTAAATTTATAATACAAGATTAAATTTATAATAATATTCTAACAATATTATCCTATTTGAATTATTTTATATATTAACCATTGTATTTGTATTAATTAATTACATTAAATTATCTCCCCACTAAAATAACATAACCAATACCAAAGATAGAAATCATATAATGGCCAAATAGTAATTAGGAGTTCTAAAATGAGTGATGTTTACGAAGGGCTAGGAATTATAATAATAATTATATTAGGATGTATGGCTGTTTTTATTTCAATAGGTGATTCTACTGAGGTTGTATCAGATTCGGTTATTGATGTTAAAGGATCACCTTTTAATGATTCTAAGTATGTTCATGCATCATGGGGAATACTCATACAGGATATGGCGTCTGGTGAGACCATTTTTGATTTAAATTCAAAAAATATGTTTGTACCAGGATCAACTGCCAAATTATTCATCACTTCTGCAGCAATGGATGCATACGGTCCAGATTATATTTTCCAAACTCCGGTATATGCAGAAGGGAATATAAATAACGGGACACTTAATGGTGATTTGATACTGGTAGCCAGTGGAGACTTAACCATGGGTGGACGTAATACGCCTGATGGTAAATTGGAGTTCACAAATCTGGACCACGGCGATGCCGATGCCATTGAAGGGGCAACTCTAACCAAAACAGATCCATTATCTGGTTTAAATGATCTGGCCCGTCAAGTGAAAGCATCTGGAATTGAACGAGTCGAGGGGGATGTTATCATTGATGATAGCCTATTTAACACCACAAATTCTTCTACAGGTGACTATGTAATCACTCCTATTATGATTAATGATAACCTGATTGATGTGGAGGTAACACCTGGCCAAGCGGGAGAAGATGCTGTAGTTAACTGGAGGCCTCAGAACGGATCATATCAAGTAATTTCCAGAGTAAAAACTATAGCCTCTAATGAAACCGATATTGAGATTAACTACACTGGAAATGGCACCATCACTGTTGATGGATATATCTCTGCTAACTCTGATCCTGTGCTTAAAACTTACACTGTGAAAGACCCGGCCAGCTTTGCAAGAGTATTATTTATTGAAGCTCTTGAAAGAGAGGGTGTGGAGGTCACCTCGCCTAAAAATATAACCAACCAAGAATTATTTAACAACACCAATGCTTCCTATAATGATTCACAGCAAGTAGCTCTTTTAAAGTCATTACCATTCTCAGAAAATATTAAACTGGTAATGAAGGTGAGTCAGAATATACACGCTGACACATTAGTATCTTTAATGGCCGCTAAAAACAATAATACTACATTTGAAGAAGGCTTATCATATGAGGGAGCCTTCCTTAATAAGGCTGGTTTGAGTAATAATAGTGTATTCCTATCTGATGGGAGGGGTGGCGATTCTTCAGACCGAATCAGCCCACAAGCTGCTAATCAGTTACTAAAATACATTTCCAATCAAGATTATTTCCAGGAATACTTTAACTCTCTACCAGTAATGGGTAAAGATGGCTCTCTGGCAGGAGTTGTGGCTCCTGAGAGTAATATATATGGAAAAATCAATGCTAAAACAGGGACTACTATAAGTGGAGATATGGCCCATCAATCACTTGTTCTTTTAAGTAAAGGAATGTCAGGATACATGACCACTAAAAGTGGTAGAAAACTTATTTTCTCCATATATGTGAATAATGTTCCTATTAGTGGAGTAGAGGACACAACCTTAGTTTTAAAGGATATGGCCTCGGTAATGGAGAAGATATATGAAGAATATTAATC
>JAUXXK010000351.1 GCA_030681145.1 Methanobacteriaceae archaeon
AACCGAGAAAATGATTCCGTGAATTTTGAAGAACAAAACAACCGAGAAAATGATTCCGTGAATTTTGAAGAACAAAACAACCGAGAAAATGATTCCGTGAATTTTGAAGAACAAAACAACCGAGAAAACATTATAGAAATAAAGAACCTTAAAAAAAGCTATGATAACGGGCAGATAAAAGCCTTAAATGGTATTGACCTGGAAATTAAAAAAGGAGAGTTTGTATCTATAATTGGGCCCTCTGGTTCTGGTAAATCCACACTACTCAATATGATAGGGGCACTTGATGTAGCTGATGAAGGTTCTATAAATGTTTCAGGTATAGATTTAATAAAAACCTCTGATTTAAGTAGATTTAGATCACAAGAAATAGGATTTGTCTTCCAATTACACAACCTGATTCCTAACTTAAACGTGGTGGAAAATGTGGAAATACCCATGTTAGAAACACCAATTACAAGTAAAGAAATGGAAAAACGTGCTTTAAGTCTATTAAAATCAGTCGATTTAGAGAAAAAAGTTAATCAAAAACCTACTAAACTCTCTGGTGGAGAAAGACAAAGAGTGGCCATCGCCCGGGCACTGGTTAATCACCCATCTATTATTCTAGCTGACGAACCAACCGGATCTCTTGATTCTAAAACAGGAGATATTATCCTAAATCTTTTAAAAGATATTCACATAAAGGAAAATGTAACCCTAGTAATGGTTACTCACGAACCCTACGTAGCCAATATGGCTGACCGGATTATAACCGTGCGGGATGGGAAAATTAAGGACGAAAAAGCAGAATTAAAATAAATAATATAATTTTTTTCTATTCTTTTTTCTTAAATTAGTTAATTAATCTAAAAAAGTGGATTTTTAATCGGAAAATATAATTATCGAATAAGCACTTAAATTGTTTATAGAAATTTCTTAATTTAAAAGGTATAAACATGAAAAGAGTGCTCTGGTGGTTAATTCTCGGTACGAGAGGTGGTGTGAATCGGGCCAGGATAATTAAAATATTAAATGAAAGGCCCTACAATGCCCATCAAATAGCAGAATTATTAGAGCTTAACTACCGGACTATCAGACACCATATAAAAATTTTAGAAGAAAGTGATGTTGTCCAGTCCACCGGCGAAAAATATGGAAAAATATACTTCTTATCCGAAAAGATGGAAAATAATTATAAAGAGTTTGAAAACGTCTGGAAACAAATAAAAGAGGATAAGTAAATTCAAACGCATTCAAACAACAGGAAACAACTAAAAGAGGATAAGTAAATTC
>JAUXXK010000357.1 GCA_030681145.1 Methanobacteriaceae archaeon
CAATTTCCATTAATAATTAAATTACCACCATTTAATAAAGCACCGGTATTTTTTCCAGCACTGCCATTTACTTTTACTATTCCTTTTTTCATTAGAATTCCCGTTGATAAATCTACATCTCCCTGATGAATGATTTCAGCATCAATATTAAGACGGGCCCCTACCGTGTCCCTGATACGGCCGTCGTTTATAGTGAGCTTTTTAAAGGAGAGTTCAGCCCCCACCAATTTCTCACCTTTTAATCCGTTGGTAGTTATATCCGTGATGGATTTGAACTTTTTATATCCTTTTTTATCTGATTTAACCTCAATAATGTTTCCAACTGGTTCTTTAACAGATCCTTTAACATAAATACTTCCCCGGGCCATGCTTATACCCATCCGTGAATCCACATCACCATCGATTATTATGTTTCCCACATCAAGATTACCACCATCTCCACCAAAATATTGAAGATTGACCCCAAAACTAGATGCCAAGCGATGGCCTGCATTTCCATTAATTTTAATGCTATTCCCCTTTTTCAAGTGTTCCACCACATCCTGGAATGTGTGGTCATTTCCAGGAATTTTATCATTAGGATCCATCTTTTCTCCCTGGTGTTGCCAGTAAAAGTTATAGGTAAAGTCTGCAAGACAATCCACTTGCTCACTAGGTTCAATTTCTATTATATTCTCATCTTTATCCTTTTTACGGCCAAAAATATTAATCATAAACAATTCCCCATGATAATATATAATGATGGATTATAAATCAATTAATACCATTGAACTATTATTTAAAATTTAAAATAGAAAATATTTTGCTTTTTCTAGGAAAATTCAAGTAAAATAAAATAGGAAATTATTAAATACAACCATAATAGTTGTATTAAATTGGATAAATAATTAAACTACAAAATAGACAACCAAAACGGTTGTATAATTTAAAAACTGATATTAAAAAATATGTTGAATACAGATTAATTTTAACATTAATTATGAAAATTAAAATTAATTGGTCAAATATATAAGAGAACTTACATCTGAAATAGGATAAAAGATAATAAAATAGTAATTAATATTAGAAAATATTAAAAACATTCATAGAGGAATTTAAATGGTATCCCATCAAGATTTATCAGACAAAAAGGAAGTTTTACGCTTTTTAAAAAAGATGGGTGTTGATACACGATTTGTAAGTGTGATGACTTCTCAAATTCTAATAAATAACCTCCGTTTTTCCAAATTTTCACGCAAAAGAGAGGAAGTATTTAAAAAATATTACCCTGATTTGGAGATAGTAAGATCTACAGTATTCCAAAAAATTTGCACCAGAGCATCCCGAGTTCTGGGAGAAACCCTAACACCACGTGAGAAAATTCTCATAAGCCATGATAACAATATTTACAATAAAACATTATCTTATATTCTCGAGCCGTACACCAGAAAATACGGTATAGAAATAATTAAAAAAGAATTTGATTTAGATAATTTAAAATCCTTGGAAGATGATTTCACCACAGTGGCCCTTCCTTTGACTCTTGATGATGAAGTAGAAAATATTCTAGGCCATATATTCCGTGGAGAAAAAGTGGGAATGAAAAGTTCACACCATAAGCAGGGAGAATTTAAGATCATATATCCTTTAATAAATGTACCTTTAGAATGGATATGCTCATGGTTAAAAGTAGATGAATGCCCAATGGATGAACGAAATGAACTAGCACATGATTTTTTAATGTATCTGGAGGAAGTAGTCCCTCAGGTAAGGGAAAATATTTTAAAGTCAGCTCATTATCTGATAGATGAATAAAAAAATTGTTTTTAAATTCTATTATTTTTAATCTGTGAATTTTCTAATCTGTTGAGTAAAAAAATAATTGTAAAATATCATTTGTTTAGAAAAATAGGAAAAAATAGAAAAATTGTTTAATTAAAAATAAAAAATAATTATTTAAATCCTATTTGGAATTGGCTGCTTCCAGAGCAATACTAAATTCCTGGTGAGGGTAATTACAATAAATCTCCACATCAATATTGAAAGTTTCTTTTCTCATTTTAGCAGCCTCTAAACATTCTGGAGGTACAACAACCCAAAATCTTCTGTTATCAAAACTAAATCGTTTCCATTTTAGTTTATTTTGAAATAATAGAGAAGTACATGTTTCTACTTCAATTATAATCTCTTCGAAATTTTTAATAGCGCGTATATCTGGAGTGAATCCATTTAAATTTCTTGGGCTGCCATTAGGATGTTTAATATGATTGGCAGTTACTTTATAACCTTCACGTTCCAGATGATCTGAAACAGACCTTATTAAATTTTCATGTAGTTTCAAGGATTTTTGGTTTACGAAATTGTTTTTTTTCATTTTTCTACCTTTAAAACTTTTAAGGATAAATTAATTTTTTAAAGTGATTCTAAAATACTTTTTTTTATAATTTGAATATATTATAGAGGAATTAGTTAATAATTATCCTAAATTTTAACTTGGAAATATATAGCAACAAACTATTTTAATTTTATGAATTTAATCATTTTGAACAAATTTCATTTTTATCATTATAAATTGAACAAATTTTTATTTTGACATTATAAACAGGTAATGGTTCATGTTATTTTGCAATATTGGTCATCTTATACCATATTCCTTATAACATTGTTTATACTTAAGGACTTAATGCTATAAATAATTATATGTTTTTGGCAAAATACTGCACAAGTATATATAGAAGTTTGGTCATAATAGAACATGGTGATTATGTGGGATTAATTAATGACGAAACATTAAAAATGAGATACATCGCCCTGGTTAAAAAGGGATTATTAGAAGATGACGAATGTGCTGTATACACTAAGAAAATTGATATAAGTCCATGTATGAAGAAAAAAGTTGATAAATTTGAAGATTTCTTCCTGCCCGGTACAGTTTTGTTAAGTGATAAAGCATCTTATCGGTTAAGAGTAGAATACCCTATGGAATAAATAAAAATATATTAATACAAAAAAAGTTCAATTAAAATAAAATCAAAATATAACTAAATTTACCAAATCAAAATTATAATTTTAAGGTTATCATCTCAAAATTAAATGATAACCATTTTTCCTGCTTTTGTGATAGAATATTTTTCAAACATCTGTGATTGTTTAATCAAACCCATCTCCATCAGGTTACTTAAATGTTTGTAAACCATGGATCTGGAGATACCTACTTTTTTTCCAATAGTAATTGCCGTACAATTTTCCAAATCCAAGACTTCTAAAATCTTTAATCTGGTTTCAGAAATATCCATTTTCATTCCTGGTAATCGGAAAGATTTTTCCTGAAAACAAGCAAATATAGCATCAACACCCTCTTTATTGGCTGCAAAACTAAGTAAGGCTCCAATAAAATCGCCGTCAAACGCCACATATACTTCCCCGTGCTTTTTTGCTCCACGAATAATATTAGTTATCTTTTCACATACCTCCAGAGGATCTTGATTTTCAATTCTAACCGTTCCCCCCTTGATATATTTATCTAAACAGGGTTCGGTAACCTCATCAGACTGGACACATATCAATCCATCAATCTGACTTTTCATTGAAACATCAAATAAACAGCGACCCTTTAAGTTGGTTACTAATGTCCTCATAATATCACCTCGCATGCTTTTTTTATGTTTATTTTTTATCACTGCAATCTCACCTGAAATTATACAAGTACTGATCCAAGTATATATACTAATTAGTGTCTCACTAGGATATAGACTTGTCTATTACAAAACTCTAAAAAAAGTTAGCTTTAAATCTATTATCATGACAATAATTTGTTAATT
>JAUXXK010000358.1 GCA_030681145.1 Methanobacteriaceae archaeon
AATTAAATTTTTTTTTAAGTTTTTTAAGTACTACTCTAACAATTGAAATAATCATTTAAAAATGATTATATTAAAAGAAAAATTAAATTATTTTTAAACTATCATCTTCCAGCACCTGAACAATTTTTTCCAAATCTTCCACATTTAAGCTAGGGTGAACAGGTACAGAAATGACCTCATTGCCTGCTTTCTCAGTTTCTGGACATTTATCATTGAATCCAAGGTTCTGATAAAGTTCCTGCTCGTAAATAGGTATTGGATAATGAATTCCTGTCCCCACCCCGTTTTCATTAATGAATTTTATCCACTCATCACGGGAACCATTTTCAACACGAATAGTATACTGATGAAAAACGTGTCGAATTCCATCCATTACATAAGGGGCCTTAATCCCTTCAATCTCATTTATATGCTCAGTTAAGTATGCAGCGTTTTCAATTCGCTTTTTATTGAATTTATCCAATTTTTTTAGCTGTGCAATACCTATGGCTGCAGAAATATCTGTCATTCTAAAGTTGTATCCCAAAATTGAGTGTTTATATCTTTCTTTTTCCCCGTGGGCCCTTAAAATACGAATTTTATCTGCCATTGCAAGATTATTCGTTGTAACTATTCCTCCTTCACTAGTAGTCATATTTTTAGTTGGATAGAAACTAAAGCAACCCATATTACCAATAGAACCGATCATTTTATTCTTATAAATAGCCCCATGAGCCTGAGCAGCATCTTCAATTACAATCAAGTCATTTTCAGTGGCTATTTTAGATATAGGGTCCATATCTGCAGGTTGACCATAAAGATGCACCGGCAAAATTGCTTTGGTTGTGGAAGTTAATGCATTTTCAATTTTTTCTGGATCAATATTGTATGTTAATGGATCAATATCAGCAAAAACAGGTTTTGCCCCAGTATAAAGTACTGAATTTCCAGTAGCGGCAAAACTAAAAGGAGTAGTAATTACTTCATCTCCTTCGCCAACTCCTGCAGCAAGAAGCGCTAAATGTAAAGCAGTTGTTCCCGAACTGACCGCTACTGCATATTCAGTTCCTATATAATTAGCAAATTTTTCTTCAAATTCAGCTACTTTTGGCCCCTGAGCAATAAATCCCGATTTTAAGACTTTTAACACTTCTTGAATCTCTTCATCTTCAATGATAGGGTTTGCAATTGGTATCATAAACTACACCTGGTTTAGTTGAATATTAATAATTACGTAATTGATTTAAAACATATGCTAATTTTAATAATAATTTTGAATCTTGAATAAAAATTATATCACTTAATTCTCCATTTTCATTTAATAATTAACTTCTATTTAATCATTTATTTTTAAAATTTTTCATGAAAAAAGAAAAATCTTTATTGATTGCTTAGAATAGCAAAGTACCCTATTTGAAACACAATATTTCTATAATCAATTTTTAAATATCTTCAAAACATCTTCTATTTTGTTTATAAAAAGCACATATATCAAAATAATCGCTGCCAAACCCAAAAAAATAGGAGAAGTGTATGGATCTGTATTGCTTATAAATATTGATGGCAAATTTCCGAGTCCGCCCTCTGGAGAGCTATGAATAACACTTACATAGAAATTATTTATTATGTGTACACCCATAGCCATTTCAATTCCATTATCAGCTAATACAATTATTCCCAGTACTAAACCTATAATAAACGTACTCATAACAATAGATATGCTCATGATTACTGTTCCTGCATTCCACCAATGTAGCAAAGAAAATGTCAGAGCAGATATTAAAAGAACCCATACTGGTTTTTTAAATATTAAGCTTATACCTTGCATTAAATATCCTCTGAAAAATACTTCTTCAAAAGAAGCCTGTATAGGAAATGCAATTAGTGCCAATATAACTAAAATCCAGAACTTTTGAAAATTGAAAGAAATTTTAAAGCCAGTTGGACCTATAAAATAAGATAATAAATCAAATGCGGCAATTATAAATAACCAGGCCCCCGCACCCTTTGCTATTCGATTCCACCTTACTTTGTTTTTTGTATTTATTAATGAAATAAACTCTTTTTTATGTAAAATGCTAGTACATAAATATAAAAATATAAAAGATATTGAAAAGCTTAATCCAACCAAGAATATTAAAAATATGGGCTCTTCTAAAAGTTGATAAATAAGATCTACATTAAAACTCTGTTTAAATATTAAAATCCCAATAACAATAAATACACCTAATAAAGCACCTGCCACAACACTGGCAATTAATAAAGATAAAATTATAGTTATTAAATATCTCCACCAGTTATTCTTGCCCAGTTTTGCATTATCCAAAAATAAAATATTTGAATTCGACATTTTTCTCCTCTGAGGTAATAATTAATTTACTTGTAAGTAAAGTATTCTATAATATAATTTTATAATTATTATAAATTAGTATTATTAGTTAGTGTAAATGGTCGAATAAACAAATTATTAGTAGAAATTTATATTTCTCAAAAAATTAGTGATTAAAATGAATAATAAACATATTAAAGAGGGATTAGTTCAGATATATGTTCCTGAATTTGATAAAGTATCTTCCCAAGCCCCAGTATTTTACAATCCCGCCATGGAACTTAACCGAGATCTTTCAATTTTGGCATTACAACAATTTCAAATCAATTCAGATCATGAAATAACTATTTGTGATGCATTTGGTGGAAGTGGAATTCGAGGCATAAGATACTCAAAAGAGATTTCTGGAGTGTTTAAGGTATTGGTTAATGATATTAGTCCATTGGCTGTGGAATTTGGAAAAGAAAATGTGCGGTTAAATAACTTAACAAACATTGAAATTTCTCAAAACGATGCAAATCTTGTTTTAAGGGAAAAACGAGGAGAATTTGATGTGGTAGATATCGATCCATTTGGTACTCCATCATACTTTGTTGATTCCGTAGCTAATTCTCTTAAAGCAAGTAGTTTGTTGTGTATAACTGCTACAGACACTTCATCCCTATGTGGAACTTATAAAGAACCTTGTATTCGTAAATATAATGCAGTGCCACTAAAAAGTGAGTACTGTCATGAAAATGGAATAAGAATACTGGCTGGTTTTGTGGCAATGACCTTTGCCAAGTATAAAAAAAGCGTTGTTGTCAAATTTTCACATAGTAGTGAACATTACATGCGATTATACTTACAGGTTGAAAAAGGGGCCAAAGAAGCAGATGAATCACTGAAAAATATGGGATTTATAATTAACTGCAAAAAATGTCTTTATAGAGATATTATAAACGGTCTAGCTCCACACATCCCTAAAAAGTGTCCAAAATGCCAAGAAAAGCTACAGGTTGGCGGGCCGCTATGGTTGGGCGAAGTACAGTGTGCAGATTTTATAAAGAATATGATTAGTTTAACTAAAGAAAAAAGTCTTAATAAAGAAAAACAGATTTTAAAATTATTAAATCGATGTTTAGAAGAATCAAAAATGCCTCCCACTTTTTATGATTTGCATGTAGTCTGTAAAAAGCTAAAGATAAGTGCTCCTCCTCTTTTAGATGTTTTAAATCTATTAAAAGAAGAAGGGTTTCTTGTTTCTAGAACACATTATCAGCCAACCGCAATCAAAACTAACGCTCCTTTAGAAAAAATTGAAGCCATATTGACCAATTTACACTCATGATGAGCAAAAAATATCTTTTATCATAACCCTATTTTCATTATTTTTAACTTGGAAACGTTGTATAAAAATAATAGAATAAATTTTAATTATAATATGATAAATTAGTCTGCTAAAATCGTATCCGTTGTAAATAAATATTCAATCATCAATAAATATGATCCGCTGCATTTTAAGCAATTATTTATATGATTGTTAACATAAAAATAGATTGGCTTAAGCCAAATAAATATTGATAATAACTATGGAGGTGCATGAAAATGGATATTGGAGAAATAGTCTCTGACTCAATTAACTATCCGTCTTCTGACTGGAAAAAAGTAATAATATTTGGATTGTTGTTTTTAATAAGTTTCTTAATTGTCCCGATTTTTTTAGTATTCGGTTATGGATTTAGAGCTTTAAAAGCTTCAATTGCTGGTGCTGACGAGTTACCAGAATTTGATGAATGGGGAGAAATGTTCATTGATGGATTGAAAGTATTTGTAGTCCAATTTGTATATTTCTTGATTCCGATGTTAATCATATTAATTGGATCATGGGCATCAATTGCAGCAATGACAACCGTAGGCGATCCAAATGCATTTATTGGGATAATCTTTGGTGTTGGATTTATAGGAGTAATATTCGCTATAATTATCGGATTAATATCCACCATAGCTATAGCCAATATGGCCGCAAACGACAGCGAACTAGGTGCTGCATTCCAATTCAGCGAAATATTAAACATTATTTCACAAATTGGATGGGGTAACTACATAATCTGGTATATTGTAATAGGTATCATATCCGTTATATTTGGATTTGTAGCCGGATTATTGAACATCATACCAATAATCGGAACCATAATCGCAATATTGGTCATATACCCATATTTACAACTGTTTGCCTACAGAGCGCTTGCTTTATTGTATGCTTACGACTAAAATCAGCGATAAACGGGGTTTATCCCCATAATATTTTTTTTAGTGAAATTTTGTAATTTAAGATATTTAATAGAATATTACCTAAAAATATAAAATATTTTTTTTTTAAGAGTTTAAAATGGATTAAATTTTAAAAAACAGTAATATAATTGATTTTCTTAATAACATATATTTTAATGTTTAATCTCAAAGATCTTTCAGAAATAATATTGAACATTTTATTTATTTTAAATCTAGCAAAAACTAAATTAAATAACAATGTTCATTAATCGTACTAAACATATCATTTAAAAGGACATAATACTAATAAATTATATATAATATTTAAACAATGTTCAAATCGGTGAAACCTATGGAAATGAAAATAGAACCTGAGCTTGTGAAAATAGATGAAGTGGATAAAGAAATAATTCGTTTGCTTAATGAAGATGGACGAATGTCTTATAGAAAAATATCTCGGGATCTAGGAATTTCAGTAGGAACCGTGCATAATCGTGTGGATAAGTTAATGAAAACTGGTGTGATAACAAAATTTGTTCCTTTGATTGATCATTCTCGTTTGGGTTATAAATTAACTGCCATTATAGGAGTTAGAGTAACAGGCGGGGTTTTAAAAAACTGGGAAAATCAGACAGCATACCATAAAAATGTTTTGGGAGTTTATGACGTTACAGGAGAATTTGATGCTATATTAATAGCAAAATTCAAAGACACCACCGAACTGGATAAGTTTATTAAAGAACTTCTAACCGAACCAAATGTACAACGAACCTATACTCAAACCGTCCTAAATGTGGTTACAGAAGATATGGGG
>JAUXXK010000359.1 GCA_030681145.1 Methanobacteriaceae archaeon
GATTAAATGAATAAACTTGCCATCACTATAAAAACAATTGAACGTCCAGGAGTATTAAGCCAGATTACAAATATGATTGCATTAAATGGTATAAACATAACTTATACTCATTTATTTGTCGAAAAAGATGGGGCCGGTTCAATTTATATGGAACTTGAAGAAGTGAAAAATGTGAATGAGCTTGTAAGTTCGGTAGAAAGTGCAGAACCGGTTATAAAAGTCGAAGTTCATCGCTCTTTGAATGATATTTATGGAAAAAGGATAATTATCATTGGTGGAGGGGCACAAGTGGCTCAAGTTGCAATGGGCGCTATTAGTGAAGCAGATAGGCACAATATCCGTGGAGAAAGAATAAGTGTTGACACTATACCTCTTGTTGGAGAATCAGAGTTGGCAGAAGCAGTATTTGCCGTTGGACGGCTTCCAAGGGTAGTGGCACTTGTGTTGGCAGGGTCATTAATGGGTGGTAAGATTAGTCATGCAGTAGAAAAGATGAAAAAAGAGCATGATGTTGTAGTAATAAGTCTTAGTATGCCGGGAGGCGTAACTGAAAAAGCAGATCTGGTAGTCACAGATCCTGTTCAAGCGGGTGTAATGGCAGTAATGGCCGCAGCTGATACTGCTATTCTAGATATAAAAAAAATTACTGGAAAAAGATTTTAACTATCTTTTTCTATTTATCATATAAAATATTTGATTTACATTAACTCATTTCAATAGCTCTTATTATCCTGCTAGCGGCATTTTTAATTTCAGGGTCTTTTATATCTCCACTTTCCCTAACTTTTAATGCTAATTGAAGTATTTTAGACACATCAGATGGTTTTAAATTTTCAGCCATTTCCAGATAAGTTTGTTTACCTTCTTCCTCTATCTTAATATCTTTCTTATCCATTAGCTCTAACATTACTTTGCAAGCACCCATCATACTGGAATCGTCCATTCCTTCACATTTTTTTAAAAGTTCATCTTGGTTCATTTTTTCACCTGAATATCTAATTAATTAATTAATTAATTAATTATTATTATGAGATCTAATCATTTTATATTTTGGGATAGCTATAATAAAATATTTTTATTTCATGAAAATTCGAGATTTTGATTGCATATTTCCTTATAATTGCAAGTTTCACACTTTTTAGGGTTAATATTTACTTCTGGAAGATTTCCATAATTTATTATGTTTCGTATATCATCTAAAACAATGAATAAACCTTCTCTAAGTGCCGAATCTACAACTACCGGTCTTCTATCTTCCAGAACTTGATAATCTACGAAACCTACTAAAACTTCAGTATCAAACTCTTGTTCTACTAAAAGAGCATAAGCTGCTATTTCCAATGCATCAGAATCCCAAACTCCTCTTAGTGGCGGATTTTTAGATTTTTGGGATATTGGATAATATTTTCCATCTATTATTTCTATTCTATCTACAATTCCACCAATTTCCAAACTTTTATCTCTAATCAAATAACCTTCTAATGATGGTGGAAACAACATTTCAACTATCTGAATTGATGTATTTTTAGTTTTATCCAAGATTCTATGTATCTTAAGAGCCAAAATTGTATTTTTAACTTTTAAATCATTTTCTAACTGCTTTAACCTTAATAGTTTTTCTTTTTCACTATCAAAATTATACCCTTTCATTGATTTTTTTAATAAATAATTTACGTCTTGAAAGAGAATTTCACTTATT
>JAUXXK010000364.1 GCA_030681145.1 Methanobacteriaceae archaeon
AATTAAATCAGTTGTTGTATTATTAAAAGTAAATTTTTTAAATGTTTTTTTGTATTGATCAAATATATCAATACTCTCTTGCCGAATTCCTATTATCATTGGAAGTATTTCACTTATTCTAGGATAATGTATTAATAATTCCAATAATTTTTCGCTTCGATCATTTTCTTCTATATGACTAAGAGTGTTTAGAATACTGATTTCTACTTCGTATTCTTGTAGATTAAAATATACCTTTTTCCAGTTTATAAAATACTCATAAGTATAATTATTTTTTAGTAGAGTATTTAGGAAGTGATCCAAATACTCTTCTTGATTATTACACCCTAATAGTTCATAATTTGTTATTATAATCACCTTAAATAGATTCTATTTAATAGTTATTATCTATATGTCAACTATTTAAGTATTTATATAAAATTTTAGGTATATTTTTTAAATCTAGATCGATCATATTCAATCTCATCAACTTCATGGAAAACTTCAGGAGTCCAAGCATCAGGAATATGTTCTACGGCTATTTCGAATGTTGCTCTACGGTATTCTTGCGCTTTTTTAATTGGTATCTTTTTTCGCTCCAATAATGATGAATGGAACTCTATATCATGTCTTATGCAAATGTTGTGTCTTCTTATGTTACGTCTGAATTTTCGAATTCCATGATCAGTCCAGTTAGGATGAATATAATAATCTTTATTCGTCTGCCCTTTTCTTTTATTTGGATTATAATTGTCAAATGTGCTATTGAGTGGTCTGAATCTGCAGTCTGTTATTTGAACTCCCCATTCAAAGCATTTAACTCTTTTTTCGTCCATTTCTTCGTAATCAAGGTCGTGATTGTACAACATGAATACTGATATTTCTTTAGCATTATACCCTGCATCATTAAGGATATTTATTTGTTTAGCTATGTTTTTTGCATCTGTTATAGGACCATCCCAAGCTATTTTAGGATTTTTTAACCCAGTTTGTTTAAGCAGCAATGCAATGCCTGGTTTTTTTATAAGTATTCGTCCATCAAACCCACTTTGTGATTCTATATACCGAATTTTTCGCTTTTTTTTAAGTTCTATTAGTTCATTAAGTATATTTTTTATAAATGGGTTTGCTATCAAGTTGTTATCATAGAAAATTATTTTTTTCTTAACAATTTCATTTTTAATAGATTTTTTATACGTCCATTCAGGTTCTATTTCATATACTCCACAACATCCACATCGACGTATACATCCGCGGGTAGTGTGAATTATTTGATAATCTACATTTACAAGATCATATGCAGGTATAAGTTCTTCAGCAGCATCGACTGTCCCATATATAACATCATCACATTTAGTATATTCTTTACAATGTTGGGGTAGTAATGAAGCATATATACCACCCACTAATACTGGAACTTTGGGATATAATGTTTTATAATAAGAAACAGCTTCAGCTACATATTTAGACCAATAGGTAAATATGGATGTTACACAAATTAAATCAGGTTTAAAATCGTTTTTTGAAGTTATAGGTAAATTTAGTTTATTAGAATCTCCCTTTTCTGAGTCATTTTCATGTCTAACTAGTTTAACTTCGATTTTTTTGGATCTTAAATATGAAGCTAACTTTAATAATCCAATAGGTAAAAAATTCTCGTGGTTTCTACTTTTTTTTGGTATGGGAAAATCTGGTTCTACAAGTAAAACAGATTTAGTATCTTTTTTAATCCAATCTTCAAAAAGCATGGCCAAAAATTCCCTCCTTTATCGTTTCAAATAATATTAATTTTTTCTTATTTATGATTCTAAATCTAAAGTTAATAAAATAATATTAATATTAAACCTAGTTAATTATATTTAATTCATTTAGTTTGAACTAATTTCTGCTTATTATTCTTTTGAAATCATATTTACTAATTAAAACAACTCTCCATTATTCAACTTCCATATTATATATAATATTATAAACAAAATATAATATTAATTTAGATAGAGAGCTTTTGAATTGTATTATATTATTCATTAGTTTATTCAAAAAAATTTTATTAAATATTTATGTATTTTTTTGAGGAGATATATTAAATATTTTTATCAATATCCATCTCTTCGTACTTTTCTAAAAGTAGATATTCTAATTGTTTTATAAATTCTGCTTCATCCGAATCGGAAATCACTTTATCAATTATTTTAATTCCCGCATTTGCATATTCTTCTGCAATTTTAAATACTTCTTTTTTATCCAGTAGAATATCTAGATCATTCTTTTCATAAACCGCAAGAGCATTTATGAGTGATTCATCATTGTCGCGTAAATATGATTTTCGGACAAAACCATCTGATGTGGTAATGGGTTTTGATTGTTTTTTATGGAAACCAAAAACCATGGCCATTAAAAAAAGGTTTTTATTATCATGTTTTTTAAAAAGCTTTAATTTTTTCAATCGGTCATATATGTCTCTATCTTCCTTTTCTATAAATAATCGATCTGGGGTGTTTTCAGATTTATTCATAAGGTACCACCATGGATTCGCTGCCTTTTTCAGAGTCATTAAACATTATCTTATATTCTGCCCCTACACGGGGAGCTAGGGCTTCTCTTACTTCTTTTGTATATTCTTCTTCGGTTACCAGCATGGTAACCTGTTTACCTTTAAGGTAACCTGGTAAATTTTGAGCAATATTTAGTTTCGGTTCTTTTCCTAGTTTCCCCAGTGGAGTATCAATTATTATGGGGGCATCAAAACCAGAAACAGTATTTAAGGCGGCCATAAATGAAAGGGCTAATACTTGAGTTTCACCTGCTGAAAGAGTGCCTCTTGCCTGAGCTCCAAATTGGTCCAGAACTGAAACATTATAATCTTCATCAATATTAACTGAGGTGTAAGTTTTCTTCTTCCATATGAGGTTGAAAAACTGTTCTTCGGTTTTTTTTTCAACATCAAGACGAATTTCTGTCATTATTTCATCTTTGATACTTTTTGCGGCTTCCAATGATTCTTCACAGAAATTTTTTATTATAGTTAAACTTTTCTGTTCGGCTTTCTTTTTTATTTCTCCCTCTAATTTTTTGCTAGTTCTTCTGATAATGGTTTCAGTTTCTTTAATTTTCACTGAATGCTCAATTTCACGACGTGTTAGCTCTTTAAC
>JAUXXK010000367.1 GCA_030681145.1 Methanobacteriaceae archaeon
AATAAATATACATAAAACACTATGGGGTATAATATGCTGACAGAAATCTTTGGTAAATGTCCGCAGGTAAAAACAATAAATTTTTTACTGGCCCATCCTTTTCATAAATACACTAAAAAAGAGATGGCACAAGGTTCGGAAATTTCCAGAATGACTTTAGATAAGTTCATAGTAGACTTTGTGGATTTAAAAATAATAATAAAAGACAAAGGATTATACTTCCTCAATTCTAAATCAAATTTGGTTAATTTAATGGACAAACTACAAGAAAATTTAGTGGATATAGAAACAGAAAAACAGCTAAAACAATTCCATGGATCACCATCAAAACTTTCTGGTAAAGAATTAAATGAATTCCTGAATATTAATGAAAATAATATTAAATTTGATGAAAATGAAGAATTAATCCTGGTAGAGAGAAAAGAATTAAATAGATTACGGGATCTAGAGCAGAAATATAATAATTACGCAAAAAAACAGATAGAACTAACTTCCGAATTATCAAAGGCCATTAATTGTTCTAATAAACTTTCTAAAAAAATAGATAATATTAATAAATAAGTATATATTAATACTATATATTAAATTTATCAATATTGAATTAATGATTTATGGTGTTTTCAATGGATGATATTCAAAATTTTGAAAAAAATGAAATTATATTTTATACTGGTAGTGAGGGTGCGGCAACCATTGAAGTTCTCTTTAAAGATGAAACGATATGGTTAACGCAAAAAACAATGGCTAATTTGTTTAATGTGACACAAGCTACTATAAATGAACACTTAAAAAATATATTTCAAACCAATGATTATCTGAAAATTCAACTATTAGGAAATTCCTAATAGTTCAAAAAGAAGGAAATCGTAAAGTCTATCTAAACGCAAAGACCTTTTATATTCATAGTCTTCAGTTATATAAAAAATATAGAATCGATTTGAAAGTCGAAATCGTGATCCATGGAAAAATACTTTTTTACATGTCTAAGCATTAATTTCACCTTTAATG
>JAUXXK010000371.1 GCA_030681145.1 Methanobacteriaceae archaeon
AATTAAACCTAGAAAACTATTTTATTATAACCAATTTTATTTTTAGTTTCATTAAGGTTAGAGTTTTTCTAAAAAAACTTGGAATATTTAGTAGAAATATTATTGAAATAATTGATTATGATATTATAATTATTATAACAATTTCACATTTAAAATTTCACAGTCCCTGTAAAAATTTATAATTTTTGGCAGTTAGGGCAGATATAAGAAGATGTACTCCCAGTTTTAATCTTTTCAATAGTGTTACTACACTCAGGGCAAGGTTTTCCCTCATTATAGGCCACTAAAAAGAAATCCTGTTCAAAGCCATTTTGTTGGCCATAGAAATCTTTCTCAAATGCCAATCCTCCTTCATCCAGTGCATTTTTTAAATTTTCAATGATTATAACATGGAGGTTATCTACTTGGTTAGAATCTAATGTATTGGCCACTTTTTGTGGGTGTATTTTTGCCCTAAATAGAATATCATGGATGTAAACATTCCCTATACCCCCGATTTTCTTCTGGTTTAAGATCAGGTTTTTAATCTGGGAGCGTGCTTTACAAAGTTCTCTAAAGTATTCTTGGGTGAAATTATCATCCAATGGAGAAATTGCAATATCTTTAGTGGATTTATGTTGACTTAATTCCTGGTCTTGTAAGAGTTCTGCCCGTCCCATCCACCAGAATTTACAGGAAAACCCAGAACCATCCGTGAACTGGAAAAGACATTGATACTCAGAAGGGATATCCTTGCCAGGTCCATAGTAAAGTATGTCAGCACCCATGCCCAGATTCAGGAGTAGATGGTAATCATCAGATAACTTAATGAATATCCATTTACCTTTATTAAAAGCATTAATTATTTTTTTACCCTTGATTTTTTGAATAAATTCTTCTACAGGTAGATTTAAAGATTTTTCCTGACGAAATTCACTTTTATCAAACTCTTTTGATTGTAGTTCTTTATCCATTTGTCCGGATAGAATTATTAGTTCTGGTAACTCTGCCATTTAAACACCACAATTTCTTTAAAACAATATCTGCTTAAATTCGTCAATATTAAAATACAAATTCATGCATGGTCAATCTTTTTTTAACTTCATTTAATATCCTATCTTCCTCTTCCAATGAAATTTCTCCATTTTTAAAGGCTTCAAAACATGCAGCAAGGCGTATGTATGATCCGGCATCATCCCAGGGGACTGTTGAAATCAGGTTTTCTTTAATTAAATACTGGGAAAAATCCTCTGCACTTTTAAAACTCACACCATCTCTAATGCCTATGGGGGCCTTGATGTAGAGATAAAATGTTCCACCAGGCATTTTTGCATTAAAACCTAGTTCTTTGAGTATCTCAACCATCTTGGATAATCTTCTTTCATATTTTTTCCTAATATTCTCAGTTATTTCCGGGTGTCTTAGACAATGAATACCTGCTTTTTGAATAGGTATGAATTGTCCACTATCAAAATTATCTTTAACCGCAGCAAACCCATTGACTATTAGTTGATTTCCAGCTAAAAATGCCAGACGCCAGCCAGTCATATTATAAGCTTTTGAAAAACTGTGAATCTCTACACCTACATCTTTTGCACCTTTAATTGAAAGGAAAGATAATGGTTTATCACCATAAGTTAAAGCACCATAGGCTGCATCCTGTACCACAACCACCTCATTTTCAAAGGCAAAATCAACCACTTCATTATAGAATTTTTTAGTGGCTTGTGCACCCGTGGGATTGTTAGGATAATTAAGATACATTAACTTGGCTTTTTGGCCTAAGTTTTTGGAAATAGATTCTAAATCTGGAAGAAAGTTATTTTCCTCTAGTAATGGTAAATTTTCCACGCTCCCACCGTACCACTGAGTATGGGTGGCAGTAACTGGATAACCTGGAGTAGTCATCAGAGTAATATCCCCGGGATTTATAAAAGTAGAAGTGATATAGGCCAAAGCAGGCTTGGATCCCATGGAATGGATAACTTCATTAACTGGATCAAGATTTTTAACCCCAAAGACATTATCCATGTAAACAGGTATTTCGTTTTTTAATTCCTGTATACCGTTATCAGCATATCCTCTGTTTTCATGAATTCTTGCCTGGGTATTTAAAATATTGATGGCCATTTCATCTGCCATTTCATCAGGTTCTCCGACTCCCATGTCGATTAATTCTGTTTTTGGAAACTTTGATTTTGCAGATTCTTTAGCTCTTTTAATTTTTTCAAATTTATAAATTGCATCATCCTTTCCAAAGGTTTTCCCACCTATTCTATCGGCAAATAAATTCTGAATAAAACTCTCCATTTTAACACTTAACTCCTAAAATCCTTATTATTTAGTTGATTAGATGTTTTTCTTATATAACATTATTAAGAATGATTAATAAACAATAAAAATGAAAAATAGTAATAATATTAAAAAGTTCCTATGAGTTAAAAAAACTCTAATAAAGTTTAAACTGAATTATTAATTAATAAAAGGTGTTAAATTGAAGATCAAAAAAAGATATCATCTTCAGAAAAAGAAATTAAAACAAATAACCCGTGAACTGGGTGATTATGCCATACTTTTACCTTCTCAAGCAACAATAGAGATGTTGGAAGCAGAACCTTATCCCATGGTACTGGTTGATGGCCAGCCCCACATTATGCTGGTGGATGATAAACCATTCCCTACTCTGAAAGCTGCCTTAACAATGGATATTAAATCCAAGTATGTGGTGGTGGATATGGGTGCGGTAAGATTCATGGCCAACGGAGCCGATGTTATGAGTCCGGGTATTGTAGATGCAGATCCGGAACTGGTAAAAGGTGATGTGGTAGTAGTAGTGGATGAAACTCACCGTAAACCTCTTGCAGTAGGAATATCATTGATTGATGGTCCTGAAATGGTAGAAAATGATAAAGGAAAAGCAGTTAAGACCATTCATTTTATTGGTGATCCTATATGGGATATGGAACCCTGATTTTATTTATTATTTAGCTAACTTAATAATTATTCATAATATAAATGGTGATTTAATTGGTACAGCTTCGCTATGAATCAGGAAATATAATTTCTCCAGAGGTACATCAAATAGGAATATTAGCTCTAGGATCTCATCTGGAAAATCACGGGGCGGCCTTGCCTATAGATACCGATGCCAAAATTGCTTCTTACCTTGCATTGGAGGCATCTTTTCAGACCGGAGCCCGTTTTTTAGGAGTTTTATATGCAGCAACAGAGTTTCCATATGTCCCTCATGGAATACATATTCCAGTAGAGGAACTGGTGGAAAAAAGATTAAAACCCACACTCAAATCTGCGAAAAAATGTCTAAAAATTAATAAAGTAGTTATTGTGAACGGCCATGGAGGAAATACCCAAGTTAAAGATTATTTAAAGAGCCTAGAAGAAGAACTAGAACTTGAAATAGTTTTCAATAATAAAATCGTGGAAATAGAAGGTCCGCACGCAGGATCAGGTGAAATATCTATTGGTATGATTTTAGGCCTTGTTGATGATAGGAAACTTAAAGAACATTGTAATGTCCAAAAATATGAAGAAGTGGGTATGGTAGGCTTTACCGAGGCTCGTGAAAAAGATGAAGGTATAGATCAAGGGGCCTGTCTTTTAGAAAAAGAAGGAATACTCGTGGATCCTGTTTTAGGCCAGAGTTTAATTGATAAGGCTCTAAGAAGTATTGAAAAAGATGTTAAAGGATTAATTGAAGAGGAAGAAGAAGATTATTATTAAAAAAGAGGCCATAATAGTTGGCCTTTTTACTTTACATTTCCTTTTAATATCTATTTTTTTTAAATGATTAATAATGAGCCAAGAATGATAATTAAAGTATCTAATTGCTTATTTTAAAATAAATTTTGAAACTGAATTTAAAAAGAATATTGCTAATTATTTTGAAACTTATTCCTATTATTAATAATCTCAAGGGAAGTAGAAGGTGATAAAATTGGACACCTTTACAACCTCTACTATCTTGAGGGGGAATAAATCCCCAGTATAATGATATATTCCACCAGATAATATCATTTTGCTTTTAGTATAATGTGAATATATTAATAAAAGTAAATCTACCCTAAAATTAACCTCTTTCAATGGCCTTAATAACACGGGAACATTCCGTAGCTTTTTTATGATAATGTAAGGCTTGGGCAATTCTGCGGGTGGCCTCCAGCATTCTAACAAGTGCATCCAACCAGGAAAATATATCCCCGGGGTAGGCGTGTATCTGATATTTTTTAAGAAGTTTTTTAGTGATATCCACTGGATCTTGCTTTTTAAGACGTTGTTTAACAATATATGAGGATAATTCTTTTTGCAAGCAGTCACAAAATGGCCTATCCTTACATTTACATGATAAAAAGTCTATCTGTATTTTTAAAACTGCATCCTGGAAGTTAGGATCTAATTTAACCAAATTTTCTCCAGTAGATATAATATCCAGAGTGGAATCAGCGAATAATCTGGTGGAAAAATGGGCTTTAAGAGCCCTGCTTAGCTGTTGATGCAATCTACTGGAAAGATATGCACTCTCAAATGGTTCTAGAGATAATGCAATGTCTAGTGGGGTTTTTTTAGATTTTTTCTTTAAATGTCTTTTAATATATTCTGCCTCTTCTGATTGTAAAAAAGACATTGATACCGCTTTACCATAATTAGTGGCTCGTATATCACCATGATCTTCCAAGACAAAACCATATGATTCTATAGTGCTAAGGCCATTTAAGGCATCCACCGGAATATTCATCCCTTTATATAATTTAGAAAGCTGTGATGTATTAGAAATAGAATTAGAACATACATCAGCCAGTATTTGTTCAAGAGTATCATCTTCTGAATATTGGACATGTACCGGATCCACATCACTTTCTAGTAGTTCCAGAGCCATTGATTCCTCACTCTCATTGTCATAAGTTGAACCAATCTCAGGTAACAAATAAACTACCCCCCGGTCGTGATAGGATGGTCTTCCAGCCCGACCCAACATTTGAGAAAATTCATTAGGAGTAATCCATTTATTGCCCATTGTAAGGGTTTCAAATATTACTTGAGATGCTGGAAAATCCACACCAGCAGCAAGGGCGGCGGTTGTGACCACTACTGATACATCTTGTCTGGCGAAAGCCTTTTCTATTTTTTCTTTATGGGCATATGATAACCCAGCATGGTAGGCCGAAGATTTTACCTGGTTTCTGGTTAAATAATCAGAAATTAAGTGAGTTTTTCTCCGGGAGTTAGTGAAAACTATGGTTTGGCCGTGGAAGCCTTTTTTGGATTTATTCCTAAATTCTAGGCGTGAAAATCGTGCAATGAGGCTCCTTTTATCCTCTTCACTTCTAGTAAATACCAGATGTCTCTCCAGAGGTACCGGTCGGCGATCATACTCCACTAGTTTTAATTTAAATTCACCAGCAATTTCCTTAGGATTTTGGACTGTGGCTGATAAGCCAATAAGTTGTAAATCTGGGAAAAGGTTTTTAAGTCTTTTAATAAGTCCATTTAAACGAGGACCACGTTCATCATCATCAAGAGTGTGTATCTCATCAATAACCACTGTTCCCAGATCTTTTATAAGATGAGATTTACCAGCACGGAGCATAAAGTCCAGACCTTCATAGGTGGCCACCACAATATCGGCCTCTTTAATATCATCGTCTGGTATTTTTATTTCTTCTCTAGCCCTTATACGGCTCATACCTACCTTAATAGTTGTTTTAAGTCCCAGCTTTGAATATCTATTTTTAAAGTCTCTGTATTTTTGATTGGCCAGTGCCACTAATGGGGTGAGAAATATAAATTTTTTACCCTTCATCGCCCGTGGTATGCCTGCCAACTCCCCTATAAGAGTTTTTCCACTGGCAGTAGCAGATACCACCAGTAAACTATTGCCCTCTAAAACACCATTTTCATGGGCAAGATACTGTACTGGAAGAAGATTTTTACTGCCATGGGCTTTGAGAATGGTTTTGAAGTTATAGGGGATGTCCAACTTATCCACACTAATTTTAGGAATATCTTTATCATTGGAACTTGTTATTTTATCAAAAAGAGTGAGTCCTGAGTTTTTAACCGGGTCAAAGTTAGGGTTCAGTACTTTCAGTACTTGATCCAGGTCTCCGGTTTTGTCCAGTATTCTTTTAAAGTTTTTAAAGGTTTTTTTATCAATTCCACGATAATTTAATTCCCTTTTAATCACTTCTTCTGCACATACCCTACAAATTCTTTGTTCATGATAATTGAAAGATGATTTAGAATTGATAATAGTTATATCTCCGTCCATGGTGCAGTGTTGGCAGATAATGGTTCGGCGATACTTAATACTTAAAGAATCCAGAAACTCTTCCGTTTCTTGGTCCCGGTCAATGAGAAAAACAGCTTGTTTTCTAAAAAGTTTCACTGCTTCAGCTGGGGGTAATAACTCCTCTTTATCTGTTTTAACCACAAATTTGTGGATTTTAGGGCCATTAGGAGTTTGTTTGAATTTGATATAGCCTTGAAATTCTGGTTTTCTTCGAGAATTTAAAGCCCCTTTAGGACTTCCTATGGGAAAAACTTCCAGAATTTTCTTTTTTCTTTTTAAAATAATCATTTTACTCAAGATAGATTAAATTACAATATTAATTATATTTTCTAAATTAAATCCTAAATTACAATATTAATTCATATTTATTAAATTAAATCCTAAATTACAATATTAATTATATTTTCTAAATTAAATCCTAAATTACAATATTAATTATATTTTTAATTAAAATAAATTCTATTATTTTTTTAAAAAGAAAAAGTAAAGAAATAGATATTAATCTATTTTCTCTTCCATGGCTATTTTCTTATCAACACATTCACTAGCCATTTCTCTTAATTTAAATTTCATTACTTTTCCACTGACAGTTAGTGGGAACTCATCCACAAAGAAAACATGTTTAGGAACTTTATAACGAGCAATACGTTCAATAGAGTAATCTTGGACATCTTCTTCTTTAATATCTGCATTTTCTTCACGAATTATAAATGCCCCTACCAGTTCTCCGTATTTTTCATCAGGAATGCCGATTACCTGGACATCTTTTACACCTTCCATGGTGTAAAGGAATTCTTCAATCTCACGAGGATATATGTTTTCCCCACCCCGAATAATCATGTCCTTAATCCTGCCCACAATGGAATAATAACCGTCCTCGTCCATTTCAGCCAGATCTCCACTGTGTAGCCATCCTTCCTCATCAATGGCTTGTTGGGTCATCTCCGGCATATTATAATATCCCTTCATTATGTTGTATCCACGACAGCATATTTCTCCTTTTTGATTAGGTCCTAGAGTTTCTCCAGTTTCAGGGTCAATAATTTTAACCTCACTAAATGGCATACTTGTTCCTACAGTATTTACTCTCTTTTCTATAGGGTCATCCACACTGGTTTGGGTGAAAACTGGAGATGCTTCTGTTAATCCATAGGCAATGGTTATTTCATCCATATTCATATCCCCCATTACCTTTTTCATAGCTTCAATAGGGCAAGGAGACCCGGCCATGATTCCGGTACGCAATGAGGATAGATCAAACATTTCAAACATAGGGTGACTTAACTCGGCAATGAACATGGTGGGTACACCATAGGCAACGGTACATTTCTCTTTTTGAATTGCAGCTAAAACCATTAATGGTTCAAATAGTTCCACCATTACCAATGTTCCTCCATGGGTTAAGATAGCCAGAACTCCTAGAACTATGCCAAAACAGTGAAATAGTGGTACTGGAAGGCATAATCTATCAATATGTGTGAAATTCTGTCTTTCACCAATATAATAACCATTATTAAGAACGTTTCGATGGGTTAACATGACACC
>JAUXXK010000372.1 GCA_030681145.1 Methanobacteriaceae archaeon
TATTAAACATTGAGATTGCCTTCTTTAAAAGGCGGTTTTTTACCAAAAACCCGTATAGTCCCGTGGGGTAGTGGTAATCCTGCTGGTCTTTGGAACCGGCGACGGCGGTTCGACTCCGCTCGGGACTATTCTTTTTATAACTTATTTTTAATGATAATTAATGAAAATATATTTAATTTATTTTGATACATTGTTTTTTATGATGTCTGTTTATAATCTCTAATCCCATAATAATCATAAAGAATAAAATTTAAATTATTTAAATTAATATTTTCCCATTTAAGACTTTTAATATTATTTTCTATTAAATTTATAATATATCTTATAGAAATACTGTAAACATTATAATATAAATCACCTAATTAATTTAATGAAAATATGAATAATTTTAAGGTTATTTTATGGATAAATTGCTTATTGCAGGATTGAATACCCGTGCCTTGGCCCATTCAGCATATGCGTTAGGTTACCAAGTATATTCTGCGAGTTATTTTTGCACCACGGATTTTAATTCTTACCATTATAAAAAGTGTATCTTAGAACAAAAACCTTATCATTCTTGCGGTACTTTGCAGGAATCTTACAACCAGATCGAACTTAAAGAATTATGTTCAGAGTGGGTAGATGAGGCGGACTATATCATACCATATACTGGAATTTCACCCCAGATGTTCCCTTCATCTAAAGTTTTAGGAAATAAAAATGTGGAAAATGTTGAAAACAAATATAAATTATATAAATCTCTGAAAAAAAAATTTAAAATGCCAAAAACATTTTTATTATCAAGTATAGTAGAGGCCTTGGAAATTCAAGCCCAAAAACCGAATAAAAAATATTTGATAAAACCTATTAATGGTTCTGGAGGTTATGGAGTTTATATTTTAAATTCTAAATGGTTAAAAGATTTAAAAAATAATGAAACTGCTCTAAAAGATTTATTAATACCAGAAAAATTTATTTTACAGGAATATATACAGGGCGAGGAAGTTAGTGCATCTGTGATATCTACCACTAAAGAATCAAAATCTTTAATTAGTAGCTCCCAGATTAAAGGACCCAATAGTCCAAATAATGGTCAAAATTTTATTTATCATGGAAATTTAAGTCCATATCCCGGTGATGACTCCCTAATAAAAAAAACTGCTGAACTAGTCATAGATGAACTTGATTTAATAGGATGCAATGGTGTAGACATGATACAAACTTCTGACGGAATTCATATTATAGAAGTGAACCCTCGTTTCCAAGGAACATTTGAATGTACCGAATCATCTTTAGGTATCAATTTAATCCAAAACCATGTAAATGCATGTAATGGTGAATTAATAACCCCACCATCCTCGGATAAATACTGCGTCAAAAAAATAGTTTATGCCTCTGAAAAATCTTTAATTGGAACACTAAACATCCCAGGAATTTATGATATTCCTCTGAAGAATGTAATTATAGAAAAAGGCGAACCCGTGGCAACGGTTATTGGTTGTAGTAAAAATCCAAGCAAGGCAATGTCTAAAGTAAATCATCTAATTGAAAAAATTAAAAATATGATGAAACCTGTGGTTAAATCTAATTTAATTTGATAATTATGTATTTAAAACAGATCTTAAATTATGCCCAGTAACATCAAAATGAATATTAATGTACCAATAACAATAAGAACAGTAGAAAGAATCATTCCACCAGTTATTAAAAGAAATAATTTAGCTCTTTTATCCGGATCTTTAAGATATTCTTTTATAGGGTCTTTAGTCAATATATCAACTCATTAAAGTATTTTTATTAAATTAACTATTTTAAAGATTTAATTTTAATAATATAATCAATGTCCATTAATTAGAAATGATTTAATTAACCATTATTATGAAATTATGTTATTGTAAGGAGTATATGAATATTATGAATAAAATTACTTGACTAAAAACATGTATTGTGTAGTAGTAGGGAGTTCTTTTCGTAAAATTCGTATTTCAGGCCTATAAATAAAAACTTCATCCCCTTGATTGTCTTTTTTTAAAATAGAATTGACAATATCTATTTCTAGATTCCCCAAAATCCGCGCGCCTGAAATATTTGATTCTATTTCAATATAAATAGGCAATTTGATTTTATAGTATTCTTCAGGTTTAATTATTTTTGAAATACGTTCTAGTTCACTTCTTTTAAATCTATGCCTATTACCATCGACCCCTAAAACATGGGGGCGCTCATCCCTCAATAAATCTTCAAGATTTCTCCTTTCTAGAGGTATATGTCTATTTAAGTTAAAAATTTGTTTTTTCAGCATTATATCAGATTTATCCCTCTTAGGACACATACTAATATATTAAATTTTTTCGATTAAATAATTTTATATGTTATTAAAACAAAATTTTATTTTTGGGGTATGTGGAAATTGGTTTCAATAGTAAATGGAAATGATAAAATAATTATTAAAGTTAATTCTCCTTATAAAAATATATTAAATATTTTATTAATGTTTCTGATCCTATAATCAGAACCCATAACATAGGGAATATTACTGTTTAAATAATATTAATATCCTCAACGCCAAATATAAGACGAAAATTTTGAATTGATAATATGGTATTATATTGCGATTCAAGTGATTAAATGTTTGAAATTATATTAAACATATCTAATTTTAGATAGGATATTTAAATTTAATTGTTATCATTGAGGATTTTATATGGATGCTGATGAATATCAAAAAATTATAAGGAATCTAATTGATTTTGAAATAGAAATGTCTTCTATTGCTAAATCTAGGCAAACTCTGTTGTTACTGCATGAAAAAAGAGAGATAATGCTAAAAATGAAGGAACAAATCAATAAAGATATACGTTCCACAGAAGTCCATTATTTAAGTATGAGGACTGGTATAAGAGAAGAATTTTCTAGGGATAATATAAATAATTCCAAAAGAAAAAAACTATTAAACAAAAACAAATCTCCAGCCATGATGCGAGCTAAGGCCATGAAAAAGCTTGAATCTGATAGAAAAGGTAAAATTGAAAATTATAAAGATATAAAAATAAATATTGATGATGTTATAGTACAGATAGAGGATGTAATGGTGGAAGTTTACGGATCAATGAAGTCTCTTCTGGGAAATAATGAATAACCTATATTTATGTTAATTTTTACTTATTTTTTATTATAATTAAAATTATAAAATAAATACCATCTAAAAAACCCCATAATTAATTAATACAAACCACATTAAAAAGAAAAAAATAAAAAGGAGATTTAAACAGGGGGATGGGTTAATTCTACAGGTAAAAGAATAATTACTCCTAAAAGATCATTCTTTTTTACAACCCCATCCACAGCAGCCACAAACATAGCATGATCAACGTGACGGTCCATGCTTATAGGTAGTGGTGTTTCCTCACCTACTGCGATGGTATGGCCCTGCCGATTAGATGCATAGCTTGAAATAAAAAAGATATGATTGGCAGGAATATGGATTTTCTTTATTTTTATAGGTTTGGATTCACCTGCTTTAAAATCAGTGTCATCATCTGAAATAATAGCATTTAAATTTCCAGTGACTTTACCGATTCTAAAATCGATCTGTTCGTCTTCATATTCTTTAATATCTTTTTTTACCTCACCTAAGCGGTTTAATATTCTAACCATTACTCCATCTCCATGGATTTCTTAATCATTTTCAATCGCACGAAGTTTTCCCTTTCCATCTCTTCAAGTCTCATTTCAATATATTTAACTGTGTTTTCAAGCCGTGGAATAATAATATGTTCCAGTGCATTTACACGTCGTTTGGTAGACTCGATCTCACTGGCCAGGAGGATAATAGTTTTTTCTATTTCTCCCAGTTCAATGATGAGGGCAATGGACTCTTCGAACTTTTTAGCAGCTTCATCCAGTTTAACTGAAGTATCTACGAAGCTGTATCCTCTTTCGACAACAGTTCTCTCCGGAGAGGTAGTAGAGCCCACAACAGGAACCACTACCCCCATAATACTTCTGGAATCAATTTCAACTTCAACAGATTCTTTAACAGATAAAGCTGATTTATTAACAGCTAAATCACCCATAAAAATCTGAGATGCAGTTAAATCTTCAAAAGCTTCTTTAAGCTTTTCTTCCACATTTTCACGGGATCCTTTTACCCTTTCCAGTATGTTAAAGAACTCCATAATCAGAGCGTTTCGCTTTTCTTTTAAAAGACTATATCCTTTAACAGCAAGTTTCTCCCTCTGTTTAAGTTTAAGGAGCTCCATACGAGTTGGGTTAATCCCTTCAATCATTTCTTGTGCCATTTTATCCCTCTAAAAAATAGAAAAGGGTTTATTCGTTGTTAGGAAGGTATTTAGGTATATGTTCTTCCCGAACCCTTTTAAGTTCCGCACGAGGCAGGAGACTTAGAAGAGCCCATCCTAAGTCCAGAGATTCTCTAATAGACCTATCTTCATCCCTGGCCTGAGTGATAAATTGTTTTTCAAATTCATCCGCGAATTTCAGGAATTTTTGATCCCTTTCAGTTAGAGCTTCTTCCCCTACAACTGCCATTAAATCTCTTAGATCACGGCCTTCTGCATAAGCAGAGTATAGCTGATCAGAAACCCCACTATGATCTTCACGAGTCTGAGCTTCACCAATACCACCACTCATCAATCGAGATAAGGATGGAAGTACATCTACTGGAGGATAAATACCTTTTCTGTGAAGTTCTCTTGAAAGTACAATCTGTCCTTCAGTAATGTATCCTGTAAGATCAGGAATAGGGTGAGTAATATCATCCTGAGGCATAACCAATATAGGCATCTGAGTAATAGAACCTTCTTTACCCACTATACGTCCAGCTCGTTCGTATAAACTAGCTAAATCAGTGT
>JAUXXK010000374.1 GCA_030681145.1 Methanobacteriaceae archaeon
GACCGAAATATCTTTTAAAACCAAACTCGATTTAGAGGGATTCAATATATTTAAAAGTGGAAACTGGAGTGATGAATCAGACCTGGCTTTTATAATACTTGAATTGGGAGTATGGTCTTTACCAGATTATAAGAATCATGAGGGTCCGAGAATATGGAAAAATTCACATCAAGAAAGATTTTTAGATAAGTATGGCCATAAAGCATGGATAAAAAATGATCGATGGATGGTTAAAATTCCTCAAAAATATAATAATGCTAAAATGATGATGGAATATCTTTTAATACCTGAAAATATTCATCTATTGAAGGTCGGAAAACATCTAAAAGATGAAATTTTAAAAGAAAACCATATTATTGATATTAAGGAGTTTTTATCAGTTGATGGGATTAAAAAATCGTTCCCTTGGATCGGGGATGATTATAAAAAAACTGATGATGTCTTTTTAGATTTGCTGGAATTTTTGGATGATTTTTTAAATCCTGGAAAAAACTTGTTTAGATAAAACGGTAAAATTAGTATTAATCATCCTATAAAATTTTTAATTTCCTTTTCTCTCCGATACAAAATTAGGAACTGCATCTTTTAGAGGATCAAATTTGTCCACATTTTTTACTTCCATACACCGCATGCTTACTTTAGAATGGAGAGAAGTGGGCATTCTAAGTATTCTTTTTAGATCAATACTTACTTTAGCATCTACAAGCCCCAAATTAATTTTTGACATGCCTTCTATCATATTTTTGTATCTTATGGGCCCTATTTTATTTTTAAATAATCCCCATTCATCTTTTTTCACCATTTCCCTGTATTTTATAATATCCTTCAAGAGTTTGGGATTAATATCTTCTATTTTTTCATTTCCATTTAGATTCATAATATCATATTTCAATCGGCTGGTAAAAACTGCAGGATATCCAATAGGTATAGAGAAATGTTCCAATTGGTACGGTTTTTGGGATGAATCAATGGCGACATATTTACTTTTAGGAGCTTCAGCCCCCACTAAATACTTGAGTACTTGAGAACGGCCTTCACTATCCAGAGTCATAACCTCTTCATCCAGTATCCTTATATGATAACCTCTACCTGAGTAAATTACATGAACATTTTTAAGGCCCAAATCCTGTTTTAAAGTATCTAAAAGATCTATAACTAGGGTTCTGGCTTCATTAAGACAAATTTCGCAAACTCCATCACAAGCACATGATCTTATTGGTAAATCTTTAGCATCTACATCAAAAATTAGCTCAGATTTTAACCAATCACCTCTTTTGCGTGGTTTTTTATAAAATGCTACGGAACAGTAAGCAGCAAATGGAGATCTGTACCTAATAAATTTTTTCAACATATCGGTATCTCGGAAAACCCGGTAACGATCATTTGGTCCTTTTCCAAGATGGTCGAAACCAAATTCTCTTTTGTTAAGTTCTTTTTTAATGAAATCCGGTAGATGTTTGACATCCCATTCTTCCCGGTAATAACGCCGTCTTTCTTCTAAAGTGGCAGATTGGAAAATAATAATCACCTTTAGTATTAAATTTATAATGGGTTTTATAGCATTTCGTTAAATTTAATCTTTATTTAATTTTAAGGAATTTTTAAACCTTTATTTTTAAATATAGCAATTCAAATTTTAAAAATTTAAGATTATTTTCAAGTTTGAGCATCCTCAGATGATTCTTTGGTTTGAGCATTATCTTCATTATCTCCTGAATTTCGCAACTCCCAAGTTTTACGATTATAATATGAAAGTGGATTGCCGATTTTTTTACAGGTAGCATCAGGCTTGCATAAAGAAGATAAGTGAATTTTTATCTTATCACAGCTCATAGGTGTGTACCACTTACTTTCCCCCTCATTTTTTAGTTCAGGTTCTTTATGGACTCCAAAACCAAGTTTAGCAATAACATTCAGCTTTTCCTGAGGATCATCCTCAAAAAGTGGAGGGTTACAATTATCTGCAGCTTGAAATATTAGTGGAATAATTTCATTTAATGTAATCTTTAAATCAGGATCTATATCTGAAATCTTGGTGGTGGATTCATTCCTGAAAACAGAAGGATACAATCGGGCATAAGAAGCAAAAGATGTTAATAGTAGTACAATTGCATCATTTCTGTTTCCAGATCCTACTCCTTCAATTGTTTTACCGATACATGGTGGGAATGCATTTGGTTGTAATGCAGTAGCCTTAATATTACCTCCAAAACCACCGGATCCCCCTGGCCCTGATAAATAACTCATGTTTTCTTTTATTTTTACTGCAATCTGTTCTCCAATTTCTAGAAGTGCTGGGTGTGGCTCGATGGTTGAAGCCATTTCATGCACTTTTTTTAGATAATTTTCAGTATACTGCATAATCATCCGGCTGATTATCATTTCTTTAATTTTATCCCCAATTAGAAGATCATACATCTTTTCCGGGACTCTTCCAATAATTTTATCTTCAAATCTGGTTAAAAAATCATCTTTTTCCAGTATGACTTTTCCTTTATCCAGAATAACGTCAGTTAACTTTATTTTTTTACTATCTAATAGAGGTCCTAGAGAAGTCCATTTTATATTATCTTGAGTTACAATTTGATTCAGTAATCCGTTTAATGATTCTTTTCGATTTATTGGGGGTAGTTTTTCTAAACGTTCTTCTATTAGTCTGCCTTGACATTCTATCATTAAACGGCTTTCACGGGAATTGGGATTGAATTTGATTGCTATGGCTTGGGCTGCGATATAAAATGATATAACATCAAATTGTGCAATATTAGGGTTTAATAAAAATGCGTAATCATTATGGTCATATTTTTTATCGTACTTTTTTCTCAGATACCACTCCAATCGTTTAACCGCAAGATCTGCATAGTTTTGAGGAATGTAATTGTCATTAGAAAGATTTTGAGATTTACTATCCATTACTATCCTAAGTAAATCAGTATTGATTTCGAATACATCATCTAAAGAACCTTGTTCTCTAACTATTTCTTCACCTTCAGTGGAGAAAGGATTTAGATATGATAAAATAACCATGTTTAATCTTAGTAAAACAATAGATAAAAACTTGGCCATTTATCAGGAATTACATTAATTAAGGGCAATAAATTTATTTTTTTGCAATATAAAAAGACTAATTAACATTTATTTTTACAATTTAAAACTTAAAAAGTAGTTTTTATATAATTTATATTATTTAAACGGATTTTAATACTTTAAAGTTAGATTTTCTCTTTAATAATTCATCTACATCAGATTTATATATGAAAATAAATTAAAATAGGATAAATATTTCTTAAAAATATTTTTAATGGATTCTAAAATTTACATAGCTATAACATTTAAACGAGACATATAATTATTCATGTTTATCTGTTTTAATACTCTAAATTATGCTTAATATGTATTAAATTTCAAAATTAAATATTTCTGTTATTGGGATTTGATATAAAACATTTTTAAACTATTTAAATCATACTTTGATCGGATTTTTGATTAGATGAATTAAAATAATAATTTTGAAATAAATTAAAAAATTTATAAACTAACTTAAAAAACCAATAAAACACACTATTGTGGGATATTAATTTATACAGATATGATTATGAAATTATAATTTATGCTTTTGGAGGGATAACTTTTGAGTAAAATATTTATAACCAGTGCACTTCCCTATGCAAATGGACCAACTCATCTGGGCCATATGAGGTCTACCTATATCCCGGCTGATATATATGCACGTTTTAACCG
>JAUXXK010000376.1 GCA_030681145.1 Methanobacteriaceae archaeon
ACTAGGGGGGTTTCTGTCATGGCGGCGTATCCAATATTTTCCTGCATTAAAGAGAAACCAGGGCCTGAAGTAGCAGTCATCCCTTTAACACCATTCCAAATAGCTCCAACTGCTGCTCCAAGAGCACCTATTTCATCTTCCATTTGAATAAATGCTCCTCCTTCTTGAGGCAATAGAATAGCCATATCTTCTGCAACTTCAGTTGATGGTGTTATGGGGTACCCTGAAAAAAATCTACAGCCTGCTTTTATTGCTCCTCGGGCACAAGCTTCATTACCCTGAATGAAGTATTGTTCACTCATCTTCTCCCTCCACCTTTATGGCCTGTTCTGGGCACATTAATTCACATAATTTACATTTAGTACATATTTCTTGATTTTTAGGAACCGGGACGCGCATTCCTCTTTTGTCAGATTTATTTGGGATTTCATAAACCTTTTTCGGACAAAATTCCGTACATATGTTACATCCCTTGCATAATTTCGGGTCTAAACTTATCATGCCAATCTTTTCTCATTTTTTTATTTTTTATTAATCGACTTTTTTTTTAAATATTTAATTATTTTTTTTATAATTCTACTTATTATGAATCTTTTAAAACAAATATTTTACTCACAAATATTTTACTTTAAATCCGTTATATACATTAGCGGATATTTTAATTCATCCACATATTCCATTTTTATATAGGCCTTTATTTCATTAAATTCTGTTATAATATTAACATTTAACATGTCTCCACTTAGAGAAACATAGTCAAATTCTGTATTTAATTCTTCCAATTTTTTTCTATTTATTACAACATCAACTTGGACAACGCAGGGCTGTAACTCGAGTGATTGTTCTATAGATTTTTCCAACATTTCCACACTATTGATACTGACTGGGGTACCTATAAATTGATGAAAAAGTGCCCCCATACTTATTCCTCCTTCGAAAATAGCCCGCTCTCTTGAAGAAATATTGTTGAAATATTTTTTATTTACATCGATTCTTTGTTTTTTATCCATAAAATCACTTATCAAGTTAAATAATGTTATTTATAAAATAAAGTAAAATCTTTTTATTAATAAAGAATTTAATTTTTTTATTCAAATTTTATCATAAAGTTTTTTGATAAATCAATTAAATTCCAAATATATTATTTATATTTGATAACTGTGTTGAAATAAATTCTGGAGGAATAGGGAATAAGTATCCCAATGTTAAAAATAGGCTTAAACCTATGGTTGCTATTAATAACCATATTTTGTCGTCATCTACTGGATAGAGATATGTTGCTGATAAACCCCCTATTAAAAAACCCAGAATAATGATTAAAGCATAATAACTCTGAGGATTATCATAGGTCAATATTTTCTGAAACGGATATATCTTTTTAAATTGGGCCTCCACTATTAAACGGTCTTTAGTAGATCCTAATGGGTGGCAAGTTATTAAAAATAATTTTTTACCTTGTTTTACCGAGATACGGTATGATGCAGGTACAACAAATGATCTATTCACAATATATTCAACTTTACCTATCCCTGCCCAATCTAAAAATACTGTATCTCCTTTTTTTAATTTATCTAACTTTAAAAAAGGAGACCCATACAATGTTCTATGCCCAAAAATAATCACGGTCCCTTTTCCTGGTTTATATGATTCTGGTTCGTGATATACCCCATAAGACACGGATTTGTTGTTTATTTTTTGATTTATATCTAGAGATGGTATGGACACTATACTTGTTTTAGTAATATTATTTTCTACATTTATTTGGGATGCGTAGTAACTTACCTCTATTAAACAATAAAGAGATATGATGAACATTCCGGTTATGATTAAAATAGTTGATAATTTCATTTTATCCTTTTGAAAATTAGAATTTAATTTAATTTAATTTTTCTATATAAAAAAGATATCTATTACTTTATATTCTTATTGAATATATATTCTGTATTTTACTAAGAATCAGATTTTTTAATATTGAAATCTTTGAAGTATTTTATTTAAAATAACTCTTAAAATAACTCGGATTAATTAGATATATCAAAATAAATTAAAATAAAAATAAAAAAAAAATAGTTAATTTTTTCGTGTTTTAGCGCATGAATCTAGCGTATCCAATTCCTGCTACGGTAACCAATGCCCCAACTATGAATAGTCCGTATGGAACACCTGTTTCTTTACTAGGTACTGATTTAGTACTACTGGCAGCAGATGATTTTGGACAGCATAGGGATGGAGTTTTAGCTACAGATGAACTACTGCTGCTACTAATAGGATAAACATAGGTGTATACAAATCTTTCAGAAGCATCAGGTGCCATTACCACATTCCAAGCAGCTATATTTGTATTAACTGCCGTTTTGCTGTCAACAAATGCTTTAGGACTACTGTATACTAATTTAGAGTTCGTTGGAACTACTGGTGCTCTAACAATCCCATAAACCTTTTGATCATCATAATTGGTTAAACGGAATGTAAATGTACCTTTCCATTTTTTAATATCAAGGCTTGGATTTAATATTTCAAGTTCATTTGGCTGAAACCATGACCCCAATAAACCAGGTTCATTTATTAATGGCCAATAATTACCTTCATCAGAACCTTCTTTCGCTATGTAAGTGGGTATTCCTCCCATTTTACCAACAGCATTCAACTGGAAACAAACTGTTTTTGTTTCTCCGGCCTTAATAGGCCATCCATAATCTCCTCCTAACTCGGGAGATCGTGATTTAACCATTTTAACTGCAGTTGGTTTTGTCCCTGCTATACTCCAGTTAATGGTAGATCCTTCCGATAGACTACCCTGGTAAACATGACTCATTTTGAAGTACTGAACATGATTATTTGTATTCTTCACGGTAACTGCGATAGTAGCTGTTAAATCTGATATTTTATAACTTGTAGCAGCTGGGTCTTCTGAAACCCATGTTTCGGCTCCAGAAGATGTACTCAATTCAGTAATCCCAGAAAAAACCAGTATAGATACTATTAAAATTGCACAGATTTTTACTATATTCATTTTCATGACCCCTTTGTAGTATATATCTATTTAAAAAAATAAAATTGTTTCGGTTGATAGTTACCTCCCTAACCACCAACCAATTAAACTATTTACCCGTAAATAGTCCTTAATTCTTTAATCATCCAGTTAGGTGCCTGTTGGGTTGGAACTGTAAGAATTATGCTTTCTGAACTTTGTATCAAGAACAGAACATCTTCTCTTGGAACCTCCAGTAGAACCAGATAATTGGCATCTAATTCACCTAAGTTAGATGATCTTTCGTAGTCTGATAATTTTATTCCGTAGTTTTGTAAGAGTGCTGAAGTTTCTGCCTGGTTAAAACCACCAGATGCTGCTGCTCTTAAAAGTTGTTCTACGTCAGTAGTGGTGGTTCTCGAACTTTCACTAACAGAACTCATATCGTTTATACTTAATGACTGCCTATTTAATAAAGTCGCGTCAATTGTACCACTGTCTTTTGCTCTTAATATTGCTAATACTGTAGCTCCACTTATTTTAGGAGTTGATGATTCTACAGGAGCGGGTGCTGTTTCATTTGTAGTGTTATTTGCTGGTGCTGCAGCGTCCCCGGTTGTTTTCACATAAACATCCACCATATTCCCAACACTAATCAAACCACCTGCTGCTTGTAATCTGGATATCATTATAGGAACTGCAACAGTATCTGGAGTTTGAATTTCCATATTTGCCAAAACAGTCGCATCCGCTTGTTTAACAAATGCTTGAGCATCGGCAACTTTCATAATAATATCTTTTTTCGTTTCTGAAGTTGGGGATTGGTTCTCTGTTATAGATTGAGTCGAATCTGTGGAATAAACTACAACAACTCTTCCGAATTTATCCTTTTTAGTCTTTATTTGTTGCGTTTGATAAACTCGCCAAGAATTAGTGGCAGGACCAAGCACATCAACGGCTAAAACTTCTTCTGGGGTTGTTGCACCATTAATTTGATCTAGAAGCGTAGTTTTCTGAGGATCCGTAGCTAAAGGGCCTTTGAAATAAGATTCAATTTCACCTATTTTAATATCCTTTGCTCCTTGCATTGTTTGTTGGTATGGTTGATAAACCAAGAAATAATAAAGTGATGCTATTAAAACTATCAATATAACTCCAAAAACAACTGCACCAATCAATGTTTTCTGATCATCGTCAGGAATTTTTCTTCCAAATCCACCAGATGCAAGCCCTGCAGCTCCTCCAGACCTTTTTTTAGGAGTAACTTTAGGCTTCAGCTTAGGCTTTGAACCATCTACTGGCTTTGGTTTAATTCGGGGTTTTGGCATAGGTCGGGGCATTTTCCGGGGGCTTTCATCCGATGCCTTAACATCCTTCTTGTCATTTTTTTTTCCAGACATTTTACCTACCAGATCTTTGATTTTGCCTCCCACGTCCCCTGACTCTTCATCAGGTTTCCTCAGATCTGGAGGTGTATCTTTACTATTTTTTTTGTTACCTTTCAACTTATCTAACATGTGGACCACTTTTTAGATTTGTGAATAAGGCCATAAATGGCATAAATATGATGTAAATCAAACTTATGATGAATAATACCTTTGCAGGAATGTTCATCAACATTATTTGGATATTTTGGGGCATACACACAGAAATTATTAATATCAAAATTATTAAAGCGGTTTTAACACTTTTTGGTTTAAAGTACTCAACTGTACTTATCATTAATACTGATGATAATGTCATGATTAATAACCCAGTTTCTGTTGTAAAAAGGCCACTAAGATAAAATGATGACAACAACAATGCAGTTGCAGGTATGGGTAACCCCACAAATTTATCTTGGATGGTTCTCATATTTGATATCACATTGAACCTAGAGAGCCTTAATATACCACATATAACTATTAAGAGACTTACTATTATATTAATGTATCGTATATCATTGGTTAAAGTGGCGAAATACAATAATATTCCCGGCGCAACACCAAAGGATATTATGTCACATAATGAATCAATATTTTTTCCAAATCCAAACTTATCATCTCTATTTGTTTTTCGTGCAACCCACCCATCGACAGAATCAAAAATAACTGCAATTAATATAAATTGGGATGCAAGTATTAATTCTCCATTTATGGCCATTATTATTGATAAAAAACCAAAAGAGGCATTTCCGACAGAGAAAAGATCTGGAAGAGAAATATAATCTTTTATTTGAGTACTATCAAAACTCATTTTTTGCCTCATATATTTTTAAAATTCTTAATTTATTCATGATATGATAAAATACACTAATCAAAATAAACAACTAATATTTTATCATAATTAATTTAATATTCTAATATAAATATTAAATTGTCTTTAAATGCTTTATTTAAAAATAAAGGGAATAAAATTAGATTATTGATAAAATGAATTCAAAAAATTAATTATAAAAAGCTTAGTAAATGAATTATTATATCAATATTATTTATGAAGTTTAGCCATTATAGTTTCTCCAGCTTTTGGCCTTTGATTTACTTTTACCATAATTTCACAATTTTTTTCGGGTAAAATAAGGTCCACCCTGGAACCAAATTTGATCATTCCTAATTTATCCCCAATTTCTACTTCATCCCCTATATTAACATATTGCACGATTCTCCTGGCTACAAATCCTGCAATCTGAATTACTCCTATTTTTCCATATTCTGTGTCTATTACAATCAAATTTTTTTCATTTTCAGCCAGAATACTTTTCCGAGCAACTTTGAATTTTCCGGGACAATATTTTGTATTAATTATCTTACCTGAAACAGGAGCTCTATTAACATGAACATCAAAAGGGGACATAAATGTGCTTATAAGAATTCCTTTTTCTCCTTTTTCAAGTAATTGATCCATTAAATCATCTTCATGGTCAACTGTACTTATACGATCAATTTTCCCAGTTAATATTTTACCATCTGCGGGGGCAACAATAATCCCTTTTCCAGTAGGTATTTTTCTTTTTGGATCTCTGAAAAACTGCATAAAAAATGCAATAATAGAGAAAAGGATGAAAGTGATTATAAGATATCCAAATAAAAATGGTAAAATAGAAATTGTAAGTAAAATACTTGCCTTTTTAACTGTTCCTTTAACGAACATCATATTCCTCTGTTATGTGATGAAATAAATTGTCATGAATTAACTAATTTAAATTATTAATAAATATTATTTAATTAATCTTTAACATGGCAGCAATGATATTAACTTTTAAGATAAAACTAACTGCTGAATTATTAAATTTAAAAATATTATAATCAATAAGTCATGATATTATATAATATACCTGTAAATATTTTAATTAATCTTTAAGTTATATCATTCAATCTATATTTATGTTTTTTACATATACCTACTTAAAATAATTTTATAATGGTTGTATTAAAATTTTAATTTAAGTAAATTTGATTTATAATTGATTATCATAGGTTTTATAATTGAAAAATAAACTATGGATAGTTATTAATGCACCAATTTTCCCAAATATCTAAACCGTTTTAATAAATATCTTACCACATTAAAGTTTATATAACTATACACCGAATATTAATTCAGCATAAATTAGAATTATATATTTAAATTCTTTAGCAAGTTAAATATTTTAGTTTTAATAAATATCCGATAAATTAAATTAACTAACTATAGTTAATTAATAACTATAAATAAATAATATTGATAATTACTAAAACTAAAGCGATATTTTGCTTAGCTACTTTATGAATTTAATAATAATTTAAAAACGACTTATGATAACCGATAATAAACTAATTATTGATTACCATGAACAAGAGACGTGGTAGTAATGATAGAAAGTAAAATAAAAGTTCTTCGAAAAGCAGCAATGGTTTCCACCACACAAAGTTCTGACAAAATTTGGTGCGTAATTGCCGGAAATGAAGAAATGGTTAATAATGTAGCATATTCTGCAATTTCTTCTAAAGAAAGAGTAAAAATTTTATTCAGAGAACATGTAAACTTAAAAGAATCGTTTGTAAGAAAAAAATTTGATTTGATTATGTTATATGGTGATACTGATAAATTAAGAGAATTAAGTTTGATTTGTAAAGAAAATGGGGGAGCATATCTTAAAATAGCCCCTTATTATGTGAAAAATGAATCAAATTTGCTTTTATTCGTGGCTCCAGATAACGCCATTAAAAAATTAGCTGGAGACGCTGAAAAAAGTCAAATAGAATTTTCTTTTATTTTAGAAGATAAAACTACTGGTTTTGTTGAAACTGATGTTTATTTAACTGATCGACTGCCTCAATTTGTTAGGGATGTAGTGGATCCTCTATTTAAAATGACTGATGTGGCTTTATCAACTATTCTAATATCCACTGAAGAAAAAAATATTGAAAAAATCAAAGAAGTTGCTAAATCTAACAAAGTTTTTGTGGTAGAATTTAATGAGATTTTAGAGGAGGAATAACATGTTTTCATTTGGAAAAAAGAAGGAAGTAAAGGAAGAAAGGAAAAAAGCCCTTACTAGTACATTGGGTATTGACTTAGGTACTCTTAACACAGTGGTGGCAAAACCATCTGGTGATAAATTTGATTTATATAAAATACCTTCTGTGGTAGCAGTAAAAAAAGATGATCTTTCTTATGTGCTTGCTGTTGGTGAAGAAGCAAAGTCCATGCTTGGCAGGACTCCAGAAGACATAGTTGCAGTTAGACCTCTAAGAAAAGGTGTTATTGAAAGTGTAGCTCAAGCAGAAGCACTATTAGTATATGCTATGGAAATGGGTTCTGGTGATGACATAAGTACTATTGACCGTATTGTTATAGGAATTCCCGGAGATGCTTCAGAAGTGGAAAGGAATGCTGTGGAAGAAATAGGCAGAAAAGCAGGTGCTAGTTATGTTTTGGTAATTAGTGAAGGACTTGCTGCAGCAATTGGAGCAGGATTACCTATAGCAGAAGCAGCTGGAACCATGGTAATTGATATAGGCGCGGGGTCCAGTGATTTGGTTGTCATATCTCTTGGAGGAATCACAGATATCCAGACCATACGATTTGGTGGGGACGATGTGGATGACAATATTGTGGATCAGGTTAAACAAAAATATGAAGTAGAAATAGGTATGCACGAAGCAGAAAAGGCGAAAATAGAAGTTGGGATGGTTCATTGCAATGTGGATATGGAAATCGAAAATACCCACTTAATTGGTAAATGTATGAAAACCAACAAACCAAAACAAGTAGAAATAGACTCTACAATGGTGGCCAATGCAGCTGAACCAATAGTGATTAAAATGGTAGAAGCATTGTCTCATGTACTGGAAAGATTATCTCCCGAATTAATTTCTGGTGTTTATAACAAAACTGTAGTTGTTGGTGGAACTTCTCAATTAAAAGGTCTCAAAGAACGAATATTTGAGGAAGTTGGGATTCCTGTAGAAATTTCTAATGATCCTATGACGGTAGTGGCTAAAGGGGCAGCTATTGTAGCCGCCGAACCACGGGCACTGGAACCTGAAGTAAGATTAAAAGCCATGAAATAGATACATATTTTATTGATTTTATTTAGAATCAGTTTTTATAACGATTTTAATT